>CAYUYB010000324.1:0-3429 GCA_964449025.1 uncultured Desulfobacteraceae bacterium | reverse complement strand
TATCGTTGATAATATTAAAAGGGTTCCCCTGGACCCTGTTAATGAACCTAATCCCTACCTAAGCCGTGTCGAGACAATTATCCCTATGAATTTTTTATATGTATTCAATCATGTAAGGAATGATACAACGACAGATATCATTGATCTCGCTGAATCAGTGATATATGACGGGGAAACCTCAATAAAATCCTTCAAAACATATATTGAAATCCCGAATAAATATGAAAAAACGCTATTGTATGAAGACACAGACATCTACCCGAGGTATATCCCTGTTTACGCGCCCGATATCCTGAAACCGAGATGGAACTGGATGTTATATGAAGATATCGATATAGAAGCCGATCTGATGGAGTATATCGATCGGCTTCATTTCAAGGGCTATTATATGTTTTCCTATGAAAAATCAAAGATCTTAAAAGATAAAGTCCAGAAAATAAATGATGACATCCGTTCCAACCATATCTATTTTTATCTTACCGATCTGTCCATCGGTATTGTTTTCCCTTTTATGATATCCCTGTTCGCCTTTATCCATCTTAAAACCGAGATCTCCTTTCTTTTTATGTTTAAAAACAGGATTAGAGAATTGCTTTTTATTTTCTGGATGTTGCCTGTTATCATGATGCTGTTTGTTAAGGCAGGAATATTGACAGGATACCTTGCGTACCTTGCATCACAGGATTTTGGCATGTTTACATATATAATCTTTTCACTTCTAGTAACCTTTATAGTGGCTTCCATAGCCTTCTATCCCATCAACCGCTGGTGTTTTAACCAGTTCACAGGTAATAGGCTGAACCTTTACGCCCTTCACAAAGGGAGATAGATCCATGGAACCACATTTTGAGATAACCTTTCCATTGATCCTGGACCACGATAATTCCTTCACTATAAAGTTTGTTTCTGAAGAAAGTGAAATCCTTGAATTTAAAAGGGGTATATACTATCTGTGCGGCGATAACGGTTCGGGCAAAACCACCTTTTTAAATATACTGGCGCTTATTTCCGGCAGCATAGGGAAAAAAGCGGCGAAAGGGGGGACCGTCAAATTCAATGGTGAAGCCTATAATAATCATGATTTCAACTATCTCAGGGCTGGCGATATACGCGAAAGGAGTTTCTGTATCTTTCCTCAAAAGGCATTCTTCCTGCCGGTCTCTACCCGTGACAACTATATTATTTTGAACGGCGTCGATAAAGAAAAGGAGGATTCGTTCTCACCCCATGAGTCCCCCGATCTACTATCAGGAGGCCAGCAGCAGAAGATATTAATGGATATCCTTTTAGATCACAAAAAGCCTGTTTGGTTTCTGGATGAACCGCTAACAAACATGGATTCGGAGAGACGGAAATACTTCTGGTATACACTTAAAAAGGCCTATGAAAGAAGCCTGGGCATAATCTTTTTTATCGACCACTGGCTGGACCAATTAATAAAAAATGATGATGATTTTAGAAATCACGCCACATTAAAGGTAACGATGGAAAATCGTCAGAAGGGAAAACCACCTTACAGGGAATTACAGAAGATAGAAATATATGAAAACGGTTCCCCCTACGATTTCTTTGAGAGGCAATCGGTTAAAGCCACCACGGCCTACATAACCTGAATGATCGATAATCTTTAACAGAAAGGTGCTGCCTTGATTGCGAAAAAAAACTCAACAAAGAATATCCCCGGAAGAAAAAGACAGATTCTTCAACATTTTTTTGCCCTGTTTTTCGGGATCCTTTTGTGCCTGTTAAATAGACCCGCCTTTCCGGTTGATCTTATGTCGCTAGAAGATTTTCAGGCGGATAAAGGCAGTTATAAAGATTATCCTCTTAAGCTTCTCTTCAAAAAATTGGCCGAATCCCCGGATTCCGAGAAAAGAGAGATAAGAAACTTTATAATCCTAAAACAGGTCTTTGATGATAATATCCTGGAAAAGTCTAAGGATGGGGGTTTGGAGCACAAGGAGTCTTTTGGAGTTATAAAAGAGATCGACGAAAACACGCTCAGTCTATGGATTCCGGACACCGATAAATATATAGATTATCATGTTGGAATCGATAAAATTCCTATCGAAAAAAGCGATAAATACAAGGTTACAGAGGACAATATCGGAGAATGGGCTTCGGTTGTCTATTCCATGGATGATAGGGTCTATAAAATTAAGTTCGAGTTCCTGCTTGCTCCTCCGAGCGACCTATACGTCAAACGCGAAGATAACATGAATATAGTGGGTTGGAGCCGGGCCTTGTCAGAAAAAAAACCAGACGGATACAAGCTTTTCCTGAATGGAGAAGCTTTTGAGACGATAGAAGGGACCTCCGCAAGGGTCCCGCGTAAAGAGGGTATAGCGGATCGATATTTCGTGAAATCTGTTTACAAATATGGCGATATCCTTATGGAATCAAAGGCCTCTGATATAATCTATGACGATATAACCGCAAAAGAACTGCAGCAGAAGGCATTAGCCGGCGAGGTATATGACCGCATAATCGCAGGTCTCATTCCCGAAGAGCATGAAAATGCCAGGAACCTTTTGTATGATAACATGCCGTTGCTTGAAGCTTATCTGGAAGATGATTCCAAAGAAAAGATAGAAAGACTGGACGAATTCTTTACAGAGGTAGATAGGGGGGACAGATTAGGTATTGAACAGCCTGAATCGGCTGAAAATATGGCTATGGCCATAAGGTCTTATCAAAAAGCGCAGCAGCTCGCTACCTACCTACTTCCCGACATTGATCTGGAATTTATCACCGGGCCCAAGATCAACACCTGTCTCCAACAAAAGGCAATGTTAGAGGCGAAAGACGAGAGGTTAAAGGCCCAAGAGTCCTATAAAGCAATACTGTCCTGTCTTAACCCCTCTGAATGGGAAGAAGCAAGGAGACTCCTGAGTGAAGATATGAGATCCCTTTCCGAATACCTCAGTAAAGATCAAAATGAGATCATTGACAGCCTTCTAGCCTTCTTTCAGGATATCGATGAAGGCGACAGACTCAGCAGTGAAAGACCCGAGACAAAAGAGAGCCTGAATTCCGCTCTGGCGCTTTACAGCCGTGCTGGGGAAAAAGCCGGTGCTCTAAACGCCTTATACAAAGATATCATTATAGGCTTTATATCAGACCGGAAGATCAAGGAAGGCCTTGAACGAAAAGCCGCCATAGAGATAAGGGAGAAGAAGTTGTTAGCCCGTGAGAGATACGATCAAATTATTTCGTATCTCAATCCCCGAGAATGGGAAAACGGCAAGAAACTCTTCTTTGACAACAGACATTTCATGACCGAATACCTGGATGATTATCTCAAGGAGAACACGGAGAGACTGGTAAGTTTCTTTGAGGACATTGAGGAAGGCGACCTCTTAAGCGAGGAAAGACCCAACACGGAGGCGGGGCTCGAAAACGCCCTGAGTCTGTACATGAAGGCCGAAG
>CAYUYB010000323.1:0-3431 GCA_964449025.1 uncultured Desulfobacteraceae bacterium | reverse complement strand
TTCTGTTTTTTCATAAAGCCTTCGAGGAGTTCAGGGAGAAAATGGATGATGAGGCCGGATTTCCTTAAGACTTTAAACCCTTCGGAAGGTTTACGGCTGACGAGGATTTTTATTAATTCATCCCTGATCCTTTCAGGGGATACGGATGTCAGCGCATCGGACATGTTGCAGATTGCGTCCATGGTCCCGCTTTCTATACTAAAACCCAGTTCCGAGGCCATCCTGACCGCCCTCAAAAGACGGACAGGGTCCTCGTTGAAGCGCTTATAGGGATCTTCCACAGTCTTGATAGTCTTTTGGAAAATATCCTCCCTGCCCCTGTTGGGGTCTAGGACTATGTCATTCTCTATATCATAGGCCATGGAGTTTATGGTAAAGTCGCGGTGTTTGAGGTCTTCTTCAAGAGAGGGAACCGCATCCCCTGAATCCCTCATGGTTGTAACCTCATAGTGGCGGCCTATATGGACAAGTGTTACGGTGCTGTGTTTTATAGTAAAATTTCTTATATCATGAAACAATGATCTAATTTGTTCCGGTGAGGCAGAGGTAGTAATGTCCCAGTCTGTCGGGCGACGACCAAGAAAGATATCCCTTACCGCGCCCCCCACAATATAGGCCTCGAAACCGCTTTCATGGAGGCGCTTGACAACAGTCATTATAAATTCAGGTATGTCCATGAAAGGTTTTTGTTTTGGGAAGGTCATATTTCTATTCCTTGCTAGAGGTACCAGCTAATATTATCCAGCCGAAATGGGGTATTTTATTTCCAGGAATGCATTAAATATCATTTAAAAATCTTATCATTAAACGTTCATGATTTCCAGCAATCTCGGGCCAAAAATATTTTGACTATATAAGCTATCTCCTTTATATTAATAATATTCAAGACGTCGTAGGATTATCTGATGATAAATAATGCGCCCGATGGTTTGACAGTTTAGGAACATGATCAGGCCTGCTTGATTTTCAGGATTTAGGGAATCAGCTTTGAAATAAAGTTGTTAAGGAGAGCAAACTTTTTGCATATTCAAAGATACAGAGGAGAAGAAAAATGGCGAAGAGATTAGGCACTACCATCACCCAGCACATCTTGAACCAGCAGAGGGAAAAGCCGGAGGCTACCGGTGCCTTTACGCACATCCTTTATGAACTTATAGTAGCGGCGAAGGTCATATCAAAGGAGGTGAATAAGGCGGGTCTAGTGGATATCCTGGGGTCCACAGGGGAAATAAATATCCAGGATGAGGCGGTCCAGAAGCTCGATGTGTTCGCCAACCGCATCATCGTGGAGAGGATGCAGCACATCGGACAACTTTGCTGCATGGGCTCGGAAGAGATTGCGGACCTTATCGATATCCCTCCGCAGTATCCCAAGGGTAATTATATCCTGCTCTTTGATCCCCTTGACGGTTCCTCCAATATAGACGTGAATATAAGCATAGGCACCATATTCGGCATCTATAAAAAGGTGGGGGATGAGACGGACATCAATTTCCTCCTCCACGAGGTTCTTCAACCGGGCATAAGACAAGTGGCCGCGGGTTATTTCGTCTATGGCTCAAGTACTATTATGGTCTATACCACCGGAAACGGTGTCCACGGCTTCACTCTTTTCCCGAGTGTGGGTGAATTTCTCCTTTCCCATGAAGATATCCGTATCCCTGAAAAAGGTAATATATACAGCGTGAATGAGAGTAACTATCCTTACTGGGATGAAAATACAAGGTCCCTTGTAGACTATTTTAAGATGAAGGACAAGGAGTCGGGTCGCCCCTATACCGCCAGATACGTGGGCAGCCTGGTTGCCGATTTCCACCGGAATCTGCTTAAGGGTGGAATCTTCATGTATCCTGCCGATCTTAAGGATCCTAAAAAGCCATCAGGCAAACTGCGTCTGATGGTGGAGGCAAACCCGCTGGCCATGGTAGTAGAACAGGCAGGGGGTTACGCCAGCGACGGTCATGGCCCCATACTAGATATACAGCCGACGGATCTGCACCAGAGGGTGCCGTTATATATAGGAAGCAGGAAGGATGTGGAGCTGGCGGAGGAGTTTATAAGCGGAAAGAGGCAGGGCCATTGAGCCCGCGCTATTTGATTCCTTGAAGCATCTCGATGAAGGTTTCCAAGCGAAGGGCAGTGCGGCTGTCTATCTTGCCGGGTCTGTCCCCTTCCAGGGTAAGGATCGGCATGTGCAGTTGCTGCCTGAGGATGATGTCATACAGTTGCCTGTAACAAAAGGTCTGGGTGTAGTGAATCAGCCCGTCCAGATTCCTCTCCGTAATGGCTTTCTGTATATCCTTTATCCTTCCGTCCACTCCGTAGGGGTAGGTATATAGAAGGTATCGTTCCAGGAGATCTTCAGTGTCAAAGGGCATGCTGAACTGTCTTTGCACCTCATTGTATACTACTCTGCCTCCCTTTGATTCTATGAATTCGTAAAAATCGGTAAATATGGGCGGTACGCCCAGAAACCCAAGCCTTATCTCGTTATTCCTCGGCCTTCTTTTCCCGGCTTCAGTAATGAGGTTATCCAGTTCGTCCTCAAAACGGTCCGGATCGGATCTGAAATCAGAGCTGGATACCAAGAAGATATGGTTTTCAAAGCCGCTTATAACATTTTCTTGGAACGTAAGCCTGTCAAGCTCCTTAAGCTTGTGTCTAATACCGTCGAGCCTAATCCTGGCGGATTCGATATCTTCCCAAGTGGTTCCTAGGGTAAGACGCAGCTTTTCCATCTGGGTCCTAAGGAGTTCCCTGTCCCGGTTTAATGGATAGTCAAAGGAGATGACTTTCACTCCTCGGCGGGCAAGTATCTCCGCCAGCGCGATCGTGTTGCTGCAATCCCCGCCGGTTACAGTGATCACATTTTTCAAACCAAACTCGAAAACCGAGGAGAAGATGCCCTTAATCCATGAGCATATAGTGTGTGAGAACCCTTCTGCCTCGGCCTTGCTTACAAGCCTGTCCGGTCTCTCCGAGCCTATGAAAATATTGTTGATATCAACCGGTTTGAGGCCTGCAGCAATAACAATTTCTACAGGAATGGTTGAAGTGATCCCGATAGAGGATGTATCGCACGATTGCACTGCCAATAGATCACGCCCCTACCGAATGAAATTTCATTTCGGGGATCTCCATACAGGTGAGACTGTTCCCGAAAACCGCTCCGGTGTCCAGACCTATCTTGTTGTCCATAATGAGGGGGAAGGGAAAGGGAGTATGCCCGAATATTATTTTCTTTCCGAAATCATAGTCGGAAAAGATGAATGGCTCCCTTATCCATAGACAATCCTCTAAGGATTGGTGCCGGATTTCAACTCCAGGTTTGAAACCCGCGTGGACAACATAATAATCGTCAAGTTCGAGAATAATCCTGAGGGATTTTAGAAAGGAGATGTGATCCGGGGGTATGTGGATGAAACCGTTCT
>CAYUYB010000322.1:0-3449 GCA_964449025.1 uncultured Desulfobacteraceae bacterium | reverse complement strand
TGATGGATGGCTTGAACTGGCAATGTTTGCCGGGTTTGCATCCGGGTGGATAGCAACCCTGATTGTGGGCAGGTCTTCAAGCTCCGAAGCCTTGCTTAACACCTGCTCATTGGTCACGAGTATCGTCCTGTTGGGGCTCAGTATCTATCTCATGGTCCTATCTGTTATTGAGATATACCCTAAATATCAGAATCTTATGAATGTTGCTATTAAGCGGAAAGAACGCACGCAGCTTGAGAAAATCATCAATGAGAGGCTTCCTGAACGTTGTTGGGTGTACAACCCTTTAACCGCTTATTATCGAGGACAACAATTATTTGTAACGGGTTATATTTATATTGATAGAAGCTTGATGATCTCGGCTGATTCCATACTGAAAAAGGCTGAATTCTGTGCGGAGGGATTTCTTTCAAATTTAAGCGATGACATCCATGTTCAATTCAGCCCGCTTTTTTTCTACAATGAAGCTTCCATAATATCAGATCTGAACAGTGTTTTAGATATAATCTGGTCGGTTTCTCCTTATCGTGGGGTCGCCGAAGCGTTTCGTATGTTACGTAAGGGGCAGATCGATAAGGCAAAAGAGACTATTTCTAAGGATCCGCCGAAGGATGCAAATGAGCGCTCTCTTGCTGCCTATATTAATGCGGAGATCTCCTTGCGGAATCAAGGCCCTGATCATCCAGAAGCCAAAGACGCCTCGGAAAATGTAGTAAAATTGTTGGATGAGAATTTGCCTCTTCCGGTGATAATAATGCTCGCCTCCTGGTTTCTCATCTATACGGTGCAATCAAACAAGAATTCCTTTGAAGGGCAGGCCGATATTGTGGCGACCAGAGACAGGCTTGTGGAACTGATGAACTCAACGAACCAAATACCCGATATCGCCAGGGCCGAAGCCTCCTTTGCACTCGGATACAGCTGGGAACGATGTCACGCCTATGATCTTCGGAAGAGTATTGATTATTACCGAAACGCTGAACTTCACTATGCTAAAAGCGGAATCAGGTCTGAAACTGATCGACTAATGAACACATGGGGTCACCTGGAAACCTTGATGTATTACCTGGGGGATGCCCAGGTGCATCTTGATCTTTCTTTAGAGATCCGCAAATTAAAAGAAGACCTAATCGGTCTCTCATTTAATTACGGCTGCCTGGGCGATTTATACAGCCGCCTGTGCGATTTCAAAAAAGCCGATACATTCTACAATCAAGATATTGACTTACTGTCACACCTTGAAATCAGGCACCAGATCCCCCTGGTAATGTGTAAACAGGGAGAAGCACAAATACGCGGAGGGCTTGCAGAAAAGGATTCAAAGGCCGTTTTAAAAGGGATAAATCTTTGCCGGGAATCTGGAATTCTCGATAATAGTCAGAATCATCAGGCTCAATTCTTTGCGAAAAAGGGGCAAATAAAGGGTTGGCTTGGGCTGGTTGCCATATCAACAGATGCTGCGAAAATCACGCATTATCAGCAGCAATGCTTGGAACTTATCCGTGATTTCAAAGGGGAAAATGACTATGAAAATGCTTTCGCCTCCCGGCTGAATGGAAGATACCAAGGGTTGAATGGTGACATAGAGAAAGCTGTTTCATGCCTTGACGAAGCTGCAAATTATTTCGACAAAATGAAAGAATCCAGATCTGAAATCGCATTGAAGCTGCAATCCATCTCTTGTCGAATAGAGATGCTGAGGTATAAAATCGTTAATGATGCCGATACCGGCTATGACTTCGACCCTGTGGAAGAGCTTGAAGATTTTTTAAAACCACTTGGTGGAATGCTCGGTGATGCCGCCGAACGTATCAAAGATATTATCGACAGGATTCGCACTTCCTGCACTTCATCGCCTGTTAAAAAGGAAGATGCATTGGACAATCTTGATCTTCTCGTATGGTTTATTGAAGGGTAGTTAAAATGTCATTCTAGTTATTACATTATTAAAAAATATGCTCCCGTATCTATTATACTTTTCTGAGGGATTTCATGATCGAGGATATCCAGACCCCAACCCAAATAACCAGTCTAGCTGACAATGATATCCGTGTCATTTTTGAAAATGTCATTAAAACATACCCCTATCCTCTCGCCCTAAGTTTTCAAAACCAGGAAAAAGCAAATGACATTTATTCATTATCCAGTATTTTGCTCAAGGATACTTTAACTACGGTACTTCAGTATCTCGCTCTTATCGGCCTTTGGGATTATGCGCGTTCCGGAATACCCTCTGACTTCAAGGTTTATAATGCCGTTGAGCAGATGGTTTTTAGACCAGGACCGGGTAAATGGCTTGGTTTCCTTCGAACTGTGATGAATTATTATCGTTCATTAAAAAGACCTCATGATTTTATTATCCCCGGGATGATGAACTTTTTACATAACTTTGTAGATCCTAAAGGGCTGAAAATCAGGATAACGGAGTATAAAAAACATGAATCCCGCCCTGTACTTGAAACTTTAGTGATATTACGCAACCGCTGGGCGCATTCAAAGAGCTGGCCGGATGAAACAATTGAACTTGTTTCTGATAGTCTGCTTCGCACAATGGCTTTTATCTACCGTGAACTCGCCTTTCTTCGGGAAACTTTATTGACCGTTCATTCCGATGATGGATACGAGCTTGACTTAATAGGAACGGCGGTTTCAGAGGATTTAATAAATCTAAAAGCCTCTGAGGTTTATTTAAAAATGCCATCCAGGTCAGAATCTATAATGCGCTTGATGATGCATTGGCGAGCTGATGGGAAAGCTGATATTCTTTTGCTTGAAGAGATCATCCGGAATAAACAGATTATCTATTCTAGTTCATTTCATTCGGAACGTTTTTCAAGGAATGATATGAATCATGGGCAAAAAGTCATGGAGGTTATTGGCGTTGTTGAGCAAGTTCGGGCTGAAAATCCCATTCTATCATTGAATAACCTGACTTTTACAAAGTTCACCCATAGATGCAATGAGCACACCACTTCCCTTATCAGAGATTACCAAGAGTTCGGAAAATATAATACAGCATTTTACAGCGAGCCGAATGAAATAATTCAATTGATGGACAGTTTTATTAAAGATAGCGACGCTCCAGTACTCATTCTTTCGGGAGAACAAGGTTGTGGCAAATCAGCCCTATTGGCGCACTGGGCTTCAAGAATTATCAATAGCCATAATAGATATTTCGAAGGTGTCGAAACTGCCATTTTCATGCTTGAGTGCCATTCCCTGCCTGCTATGGTTGGTCAGCTCAAAACTCCTAAGCTTCTAATTGATGAGGCCATCAGAGTAAAATTATTTCTTGAAAGATCCCTTACGATTGAAAATTATCTCTCACGGTTATCACAAAACAGAAAAGAATCTAATAATTCAGAGAAGTTTATTCTTATTATAGATGCGATAAATGAATACGAATGGGGGGAATCCGAACGCCGCCAGCTTTTATTGAAATTACCGAA
>CAYUYB010000321.1:0-3451 GCA_964449025.1 uncultured Desulfobacteraceae bacterium | reverse complement strand
TCTTCGCACATATCACATGGTATGATTCCGTTATCGGCATAATATCAGGCGGCGGCGTCCTCTATCTTCTGGCGTTTTTATTTGAAGTGAGTACTGGAAAAGAGGGTATGGGAGGAGGAGATATCAAATTATTAGCCATGATAGGCGCGTGGATGGGGTGGCGTGCCCTCCCCTTTATTATCCTGATATCCTCACTCGCGGGGATCTTCATCGGCGGAGGAAGCCTTCTGGTATCACGCCAAGGGTTACGTGCGAAAATCCCTTTCGGGCCCTTCCTTGCCCTGGGGGCCCTCGTCTATCTGTTTTACGGTAATGAATTAATCTCGTGGTATCTAAGATGAATCTTCCATCTTTCGGCCTTAGGGCCGGAATACTTGCGCAGCTTATTTTCCTGATCATAGCCGCTATGCTCCTGGTCAATGTAGCCATGCTTGACTTTTATAAAAGGGATCTTATCAAGGCGAAGGTCGAGACCGGTAAGGTGCTAATCCAAGCGCTGGGCCAGAACACCCGAAGATTAACAGAATACAGGCAGGGCCTTTCGAAAGAACTGGAATTGGACGCCGGTTTTAAGAGAGATGTGTCCGAATTATTGTCCAATGCCGGATTTTCCGGCATTACTCTGGTAGATCATAACGGGGATCCGGCCTTTACAGCGAACCTCTCCGCGGAGAAGGCACGACTAAGCCTGACCCTGGCCAGAGCCGCGATGGGAGGGACCGAACCTTCGGTAACCTATCACGGTATTGCCTGGGGAGTACTGTGGCTCGACAAAAGAGAGATGAATATCTCCTCCCCCCTGCTTTTCAACGGTAAATCACTGGGTGGCATAACCATCGCCGCGTCTCTCCTCCCCACATACCGTCTGATAAGGGAATCGGAAAAGCTGGTCCTTTTATATATTGTTTTGGATGCCATTATCCTTGCCCTGGTCGGGATATATCTCTTGTCCAGGATTGTTGTGAAACCTATATACAGGCTCCTCAGGATGACGGAGGGATACAAGGATGGGGATATGATCCCACCTTTACAGGGGGCCCCCAGGAACGAGATAGGGGATCTCTCCCGTTCGCTAAGTATCATGCTTCACAGACTCGATGACAATAAAAAGGAATTAAAAAGACACATATCTTCACTGGAAGAGGCCAACAGAAAACTCAGGGACGCGCAGAAGGAGATAATCAGGTCAGAAAAACTCGCTTCCGTGGGCCGTCTGGCCGCGGGCATCGCCCACGAGATAGGAAACCCTATAGGTATAATCCTGGGATATCTGCAACTGCTTCGAGAGGAGCACATAACAGATCAGGAAAGAGAAGACTTCATAAAAAGAGTCGAAACCGAGATAACCCGCGTAAACCGTATTATCAGCCAGCTCCTTGATTTTTCGCGGCCTTCAAGCGGGAAAAAGGAGGAAAACGGGGTACATGAACTGATCATGGATACGATTAACATGCTCAAACCCCAATCAGTAATGAGTAAAATAGAAGTCAATCCACAATTCAGGGCCTCTTCTGACAGGGTCACGGCGGACCCCGGTCAGTTGCGGCAGGTCTTTCTTAACATCATATTGAACGCGGCTGACGCCCTTGCAGGAGACCAAATAAAAAAAGGACAGGCAAGGGAGATCAACATAGCAACCGACAACCTGGAAAACTCGCTAATAGAGATAAGGTTCACGGATAACGGGCCCGGTATGGATGAAAAGGAACTTATCCATATCTTTGACCCTTTTTTTACGACAAAGGAGCCGGGCAGGGGCACCGGCCTCGGTCTATCGGTGTGTTACCGGATCGTGGAAGAATACGGCGGAGAGATCATGGCCGAAAGCGCCCCCGGCAAGGGTATGACTATTATCGTTGACCTTCCATTATACCGTAAAGAAACGGAGGAAACGACAGATGAGCGCGTCCGGTAAGAGTGTTCTTATTATCGATGACGAAATCAACATGCGCCATATGCTACAGGTAATGCTTGATAAGGAAGGATATTTAACTGATTCGGCTGCGGATGGCATGGAAGGTCTTTACAGGATGGATGAAAAGGATTTTGATTTTATCCTGTCTGATCTGAGAATGCCTGGGATGGACGGTATGACCTTCCTGGAGAAGGCCAAGAAAAAACATCCTGAAAAGACATTTATCATGATGTCCGCTTACGGGACTATCGATACCGCCTTGGAGGCGATGAAGATAGGTGCGTACGATTATATCTCTAAGCCCTTTAAGACCGATGAGGTCCTTCTTACCTTGAAAAAGGCGGAAGAGAGGGAACGGCTAAAGCAGGAAAACCTGATGCTACAAGACAGGATAAAAAGGATAGAGCAGAAATATTCCTTCGGAAACATCGTGGCTAGAAGCGAGGCCATGGCCCGTGTCTTTGACCTCGTTAACAAGGTGGCTGATCATAAGACCACGGTGCTTATCACAGGGGAGAGCGGCACAGGCAAGGAGCTTATAGCCAAAGCCGTTCATTCCGGGGGGGCCAGGGCCTCGTATCCCTTGGTCTCAATAAACTGCGGGGGCATCCCTGAAAACCTCCTGGAAAGCGAACTCTTCGGGTATAAAAAGGGTGCGTTCACGGATGCTATAAAAGACAAACCAGGCCTTTTTGAAAAATCAGATAAAGGCACTATCTTCCTGGATGAGATAGGAGAATTGCCTTTGTCCCTTCAGGTAAAGCTCCTTAGGGTGCTACAGGAAGAAGAGATTACCCCCTTGGGATCCACGACACCCAGGAAGATTGATGTGAGGGTAATTGCCGCCACATCCAGAGAGATTGAAAAGGAAGTTAAAGAAGGCAGATTTCGTGAAGACCTCTACTACAGAATCAACGTTATGACCATTCATCTTCCGCCCTTAAGAGAAAGACGGGGAGACATCCCCCTGCTGGTCGGGCACTTTATAGACCTCTTTAATAAGAAGCTGAACAAAGACATCGAGGGCCTGTCATCCGAGGCAATGTCGCTTCTGATAGGACACAGGTGGTCCGGGAACATCCGGGAATTGGAGAATGTCATAGAAAGGGCAATAATACTAGCAAAGGACAGGCTTATCACCCCATCAGAACTCCCTTCATCCATTACATCACAGGGTCAGATGGAAATCCCGGTGCCGGAATATTCCCTGTCCATAAAAAAATCTACCAAGGATCTGGAAAGGGCGCTTATCTTTAAGGCCCTTCAACTCACCAAAGGGAACCGCAGCAAGGCCGCTGAGATACTGGAAATCAGCCGCCCCATTCTTATAGCCAAGATCAAGGAATACGGACTGTAGGATCTGCCCCTGGAATCGAAGACCTTCATTGGCTAGCTTCTAGCTATTAGCTGTCAGTCATTGGTTGTCCGTTGCCCGTTGTCGGTTAATTAGCTATCAGCTATCAGCATTCAGCTTTCGGTTCGCTCCTCTCTTTTCCTCCCCTTCTAGGGGAGGATCAAGGTGGGGTCCCTTATTTG
>CAYUYB010000320.1:0-3461 GCA_964449025.1 uncultured Desulfobacteraceae bacterium | reverse complement strand
GCGGTTGCGATACAGGTATCTCGATTTTCGCAGGCCTTCCATGCAGGAGATATTTGTCAAGCGGCATCGGATACTTAATTCTGTTCGGGGATATCTGGACCAGCTCAATTTCTTTGAAGTGGAAACCCCCTTGCTGACAAAAAGCACTCCTGAAGGGGCCCGCGATTATCTTGTTCCCAGTCGTGTGCACCAGGGCAAATTCTACGCCCTGCCCCAGTCTCCCCAGCTCTTTAAACAGCTACTAATGATAGGGGGAATGGATAGATACTATCAGATCGCCAGGTGTTTCCGGGATGAAGACCTGAGACCCAACCGGCAGCCCGAATTCACGCAGCTTGATCTGGAGGCCTCCTTTATAGATGAAGAATTCATCTATGATGTGATCGAGGATCTCATGGTCAGGATCTTCAGGCTGGGAGACATAGATCTGGCCAGGCCCTTTCCCAGGATGACATATGAAAATGCTATGGATTCATACGGCACAGACCGGCCTGATCTCCGACTCGGCGCGCGGATCACAGATGTTACCGATATCTTGAAGGATACGGAATACTCCGTGTTCCGGGAGATTATCCGGAAACGCGGCGTTATCAAAGGAATCCTGGTGAAAGACCTTTCCGGTGTACTGAGCAAGAATATCCTGCAGAATGAATACGCCACAAAGATTGTGCCCTCCTTCGGCGCCCGAGGAATGACATGGATGAAGTTATCCCAAGGCAGGCTTCAATCCAACATCGTGCAATTCTTCAGCCCCCATGAGCGGGACAGGATAATAGAACGCTTCAAGGCCACGGAGGGCGACGTCATTATGATGGTCGCCGGTGAATCCAGGGATATGGTCAACACGGTTTTAGGCAGGCTCCGGCTTCACCTGGCAGACAGGCTGGGACTGATACCTGAGGAATCCTATTCCCCTCTCTGGGTCACCCACTTCCCCCTGTTTGAATTAAAGGAT
The DNA here is from genome assembly GCA_964449025.1 of uncultured Desulfobacteraceae bacterium. Classification (GTDB taxonomy): domain Bacteria; phylum Desulfobacterota; class DSM-4660; order Desulfatiglandales; family HGW-15; genus CAYUYB01. Next base: position 2,506 of record CAYUYB010000320.1, on the reverse strand, counting down.
AAGACATTAAGTTCCCATCATCATCCATTTACCATGCCCGACAGGACAGATTTCGATCCGTCCGATATCAATGACCTGCTGGGTCTCAAGTCCAGGGCCTATGACCTGGTTATAAACGGGGAAGAGCTGGGAGGAGGCAGTATTCGCATACATGATATGCAAGTGCAAAAAAGGGTATTCCAGGCCCTGGGACTGAGTCCATCCGAGGCGGAGGCAAAATTCGGCTTTTTCCTTAAAGCCCTTGAATACGGCACGCCACCTCATGGGGGGGTGGCACTGGGTATGGACAGGGTCATCTCCATGATACTGGATACTTCGTCCATCCGGGATGTTATGGCCTTTCCCAAGAACCGGAGCGCCTATTGCCCCTTGACCCAATCACCCTCCCCTGCCGATATTTCTCAGCTTGATGAACTGGGTCTTCAATTCAAGTCTGACATTAAAGGAGAGACCTGGAAGAAGAGACAAGAAACCTTCGGCCAGGTTCCGCGTCAACCCCATATGAGTCAAGACATAATCTCCAAGGAACAAGTCATGCATATGGCCAGACTTGCCCGTCTGAACATCTCAGAATCAGAGGTCAGGAGATATCAGAAGGATTTGAATTCCATATTGACCTACGTGGAATCACTGGAAGATCTGGATACCGACGGGGTAACCCCCATGAGCCATGTCCTGGATATTAAGAATACGTGGAGAGAGGACACCTCTTCTAAAGAGCGCGCCCCCCAGGACCTGCTCTTGAACGCGCCCGTGAAGGAAAAGCACTATTTCAAGGTCCCCAAGATACTGGAGGGTATCTGAGAAATGGAATTATGTGATAGAAATGCCGCCGAGCTTGCCCTGATGCTGAAGAAAGGTAAGACCACCTCCCGGGAGATTACCGAGTCCGTATTCAAAAGGATTGACCAGCGTGAAGGAGATATTAACGCCTTTATCACTACCACTCGTGAAATCGCCCTGAAACAGGCGGATGAGGCGGACAAGAGATTCAAGAACAAGGAAAAGGTTTCTCCCCTTAACGGTATCCCCGTGGCAATCAAGGATATTCTGTGCACGAAGGGCATAAGGACGACATGCGGTTCAAAGATCCTTGAATCCTTTACACCTACCTATAACGCCACTGCTGTTGACCGAATCCTGAAACAGGGGGCGGTGATTGTCGGGAAGACTAACATGGATGAATTCGGCATGGGATCTTCCACCGAAAACAGCATCGCTGGCCCTACCAGAAATCCTGTTGATAAAAGACACGTGGCGGGTGGCTCGAGCGGGGGGTCGGCTGCCGCCGTGGCCGCGGGCGAAACTATACTGGCCCTGGGCACGGATACGGGCGGGTCCATCAGACAGCCTTCGGCATTCTGCGGGGTGGTAGGCATCAAGCCCACCTACGGCAGGGTGTCGAGGTACGGGCTAGTCGCCTTTGCCTCCAGCCTGGATCAGGTCGGCGCCATCGGCAGGACCGTCGAAGATTGCGCCATGTTGCTCAATGCCATATGCGGGTATGATAGCCTGGACAGCACCTCGGTGGACATGCCAAGGCCCGACTTTCTAAAATCCCTGAATAAAGACATAAAAGGCATCAGGATGGGCCTGCCTAAAGAATACTTTATAGAGGGACTGGATTCCGGGATCAGGGCGAGTGTTATGGAATCCGTGGCCATGCTGGAGAAAAACGGGGCTGAAATAATGGATATCTCCTTGCCCCACGCCCCATATGCGATAAGTTGTTACTATCTGATCGCGACCGCCGAGGCCAGCAGCAACCTGGCAAGGTACGACGGCGTGAAATACGGCTTCAGGTCTAAAGACGCTGCCTCGGATCTCATAACCATGTATAAAGATACCAGAAGCCAGGGCTTTGGAAATGAGGTCAAAAGGAGGATCATGCTGGGGACCTACGTGCTCAGCGCCGGATACTACGATGCATATTACCTCAAGGCCCAGAAGGTAAGAAGACTTATAAAACAGGACTTTGATGACGCTCTTGAAAACGTAGATTGCATTATTGCACCCACTACGCCCTGCCTGCCCTTCAAGCTGGGAGAAAAGCTGGAGGACCCCTTGCAGATGTATCTGGTGGATATCTACACGGTCTCGCTTAACCTTGCAGGCCTTCCGGGAATGAACGTGAGATCCAGACCGGTTAACGGCCTTCCCGTAGGCATGCAGATCATAGGCAGGCCCTTTGACGAAGAGACGATACTCCAGGTCGGCCACGCGTATGAACAGATGGCAGGGCTTTGTCCATAAACCAGTGGTTTATGGACAAAGCCTTTAGCTCTTAGCAATTAGCTCTTAGCATTCAGCTAACAGCTAACAGATCAAAAGGTCTATGTATGGATTATGATGTAATCATATGCTTCGAGACTCATGTTGAGCTTAACACCAGGACAAAACTCTTCTGTGATTGCCCGGTTAGTTACGCCTCCGCTCCCAATACCAATATCTGTCCGGTATGTACCGGACAACCGGGCGCCCTGCCAGTGCTGAACAAGAAGGCCGT
>CAYUYB010000319.1:0-3483 GCA_964449025.1 uncultured Desulfobacteraceae bacterium | reverse complement strand
ATATTGGCGGATCCTCAAAAAAAGGAAGGCGATAGTTATAATTACCGCCATCCTCCTGGGGGTATTCAGCACCTTCTTTGCCGTATTTCAGGCCCCGGCTCCCCTGTATACCTCTGAGTGCAGCATAAAGTTCGAGAAGGAGACAACCCTTGAGGGCCTTTACGCCAGGACCTTTTCCTGGTCCTCTGGAGATGATATTGAGACACAGATCTCCATCATGAAGGGCTTTTCCGTTTTGCTTGAGGTGGCCAGGAGGACGGGTCTTATACCCCGTGAAGCGAACGCGGATGACCCTGCCGCCATCAACGCTGTTGAAGGGCTCAAATCAAAGGTGACGGTTCAACGGGAAAGCTACACAAATATTCTGAACATCATGGTTACCGACAGGGACCCCGCTTTCGCGCAGAAACTGGCTAACGAACTGGCCTCATCCTATAAGGACCTGCACGCCGAGGAGCAGGGCAGACGAACCAGGGAGGCCATCAATTATATAGAGGAGCAATTAAAGACCGTAGGCGAGAAACTCAGGAAGGCGGAGGAAGCATTCAATAGATTCGGTCAGCAAAACCAGCTTATCTCCATTGATATGCAAAGTGAAAATCTCCTGGTAAGGGAGGAAGACATAAAGGATGAGATCCGCCAGCTGAACGAAGATGAAAGTGATTTAAAGGCCCTCTCCGCCAGGATAGAGGCCTTTCTTCAGGACACCTCTTACCCCTCGGACGTAAACTTCTACTCATCAAAGGCATTCCCCCAGTATCAGGCGTCGAATGATAATCTCGTGGAGTTGTTATTGGAGAGGGACTCCTTGCTGGGAGACTATACTTATCAGCACCCGGAGGTTATAGGTATCAGTCAGAAGATAACCGAAAGCGCCCGCAAGATGCTGATGTTGCTTAGGCAGCAGATCGCTGACACCGGAAAGAGGAGAAGCGACCTGCGGGAAGAATTGCGCGAGGTAAACGATAAGACTGGCATATTGATGGAGAAAAAGCTGGAATTCGATCGTCTTAAGAGAGAGGCAGAGTCCTTCAGGGACATGACAGCCCTTCTTGAACAGAAATACCAGGAGGCCCTTATCGCGAAGGCGGAAAAGCCTGAAGAGGTTATTATAGTAAAGCCGGCATTGATGTCCACCACGCCCATCAATCCTCCCAAGACCGGCGCAACCGGGGCCATGGGCACCATGATAGGGATCGTGCTGGGACTGATCTTCGCCTTTATCGTCGAGACGTTTGATACCTCTCTGGGGGCTATCGAGGACGTGGAAAGCACCCTGGGGGCCAAGGTCCTGGGTGTTATACCCCACGCGGAAGCCAAAGATATACTGATGAAGATTAAGGGTAAGATCGAAAGGGATAAGGAGGATTTCTATCTGAAAAGGGTGATCAATCTGGTCTCGCACTTCGCTCCCAAAACCATGATCGCCGAAAGCTTCAGGGGCTTGAGGACCAACATCCAGTTCACGGACAGCAATAAAAAGGCCAAGGCAATAGCCGTTACCAGCTCTTCTCCCCAGGAGGGTAAGACATTGGTCTCGGTCAATCTGGCCATAAGCCTTGCTCAGGCAGGGCTTAAGACACTCTTGGTGGGGGCGGACCTCAGAAAACCGATGCTGGGGAAGATCTTCAGCCTGGAGGAAGCCCCGGGTCTGACGGATATCATACTGGGGAGTTACTCCTGGAAAGACACGGTAAAGACTATCACGGATATCATTATGGGAAAAATGACCATGGACGATATCATGGTTACACCCGGGATGGACAACCTCCACATAATTACCAGCGGGGCTATGCCCCCCAACCCCGCGGAGCTGCTCGAATCGGAGCGTTTGACCGCCCTTATCAAAGAGGCGAAAAAAGAGTATGACATCGTGATTTTTGACAACAGTCCTGTCCTTTCGACCGCCGATGCCGCGATCCTCGGGAAGAAGATGGACGGTGTCCTCATCGTATACCGTCTGGGTTTTGTGTCCAGGGGGCTGTTGAAGAGGACAGCAAATCAGTTGCAGCAGGTCAATTGCAAGATTATCGGTGTGGTCCTGAACGGCATGAAACCCGATATCAGCCCCGATTTTGCTGACTATAAACACTACAGATATTACTCGTCTTATTACGGTGAGGGGGATGGCGGGGCAGGTCATGAGGCCGGCAAGGGCGTATTTTCCTTTTTCCGAAGAAAAAGGAAGAAAGACGAATCCACCGTGGGCGGAGTCATGTCCTCAGGTATGAGGGAGAAAGACAAAGAGAAGGACACGGGGAAGAAAAATATCTTTCTCAGATTGTTCCTCATTGTCCTGGCGTTGGTGTTCCTTTTCACGGGAGTGCTCATTTATAGGGGGCCTTTCGGGGTCCCGGAGAAAGACAGGTGGGCATTAGAGGACGCGGGTAAAGGAGAGGCACAGGTCGGGAGCAGTGTGACCGACGCGGCTCCGGCTGAATCCTCGGTGACGCCGAGGGCGCCCGGGCCCTCCGCGCCGGCTGAGGTTGAACCGGTAAAAGAACCGGTCTATTCTCCCGGCTCATTCCCCCTTTCCATCTATTTCGGCTCTTTCAAGACCAGAGAAAAGGCGGAAGAAGCGATCGCCCAATACAGCGGGAAAGGGCTTTCTCCTTTTTGGGTGAGGGTCAAACTCGGGGATAAAGGGACCTGGTATAGGGTGTACGCCGGTTATTTTGAAGATATCGAACAGGCACGGAGCTATATCAGCCGGAATGAACTAACCGAAGCGGAGGTGAAAGATACCGCCTACGCCTGTCTCATCGGGGGATATGATAACGCGGATGACGTCGAGTATATGAGACGGAGGATCGAGGCCCTCGGGTATTCACCCTACACACTGAAAGATCAGGATAACGGATACTTCCTTTTTGTTGGCGCGTTTATTACGGAAGAAGGGGCGGTAGAACAGCTCGAGTCCCTCCGCTCGGATGGTATCTCCAGTAGCATAGTCGAACGATAACGGGCTATATTCGTGTTAAATCATGGATCCGAATATAGATACCCTAAACGAATTCCAGATTCAAATCCTCAAAACAAATAAGGGTTCTTTCGTGGTTAATTATAGTAGTTTTTTTGGTCATTTGATATTGTCGTTCGACTTCGCCTCTAGGCCATGAGACATGTCGACGACTTCACGTCGAGTCGCTCGATGCCGAATGGCTCAGGGGCGTGAGGGAGACTCCGGTCACAGGCATTCTTTTCAAGACGGCGAGCGCGTGGCGCATAAATCTAATTTCCGTCCCCTTTTAGGGGAAGGCGGGAGAGGGGATCAAGGGAAGATAGCTGAAAGCTAAAAGCTAATCGCTAATGGCTTTCCTTTTGGAGATGTCGTCCTGAAAAGAAGACCCGTGACCTCGGAAACCCTAAAGATATGTCACCGGAGCGAAGGCGTGTCGAATGGCTTCTCGAACGGCCCTCCGGTCACGGCCATTCTTTTCAAGACGACATCTATGGGGTTCAGTGGACGTGGCCTCATTTTCA
>CAYUYB010000318.1:0-3489 GCA_964449025.1 uncultured Desulfobacteraceae bacterium | reverse complement strand
GTACTCCCCCTGAACTATGGGAAGCTGCGATTGAAACAACACAGCTTGCCGGCGGAGTTCCGACATTTGAGAATGACGATGTCATTATTCCTGCGCTTATGGAAAGAGGCCTCCCGCCGGAAAGCGCGAGAAACTACTGCCTTATAGGATGTGTCGAACCTCAGGGATGCGGAGATGAATGGGCGTCGCCGGGCGGCAACGGCACAGATTCGTTCTGGAATATGCTCAACGCATTTCTGCTCGCAATCAATAACGGTTACAACCCTATGCCCGGCAGGGACGGCAAGCTTGGCGGTCAAGTAGGACTACCCACAGGCTATCTTTATGAAATGGAGACTTTTGATGAAGTGCTGGTAGCCGTAAAGAAACAAATGGAATATTTTGCCAAATGGCAGGTTACCCTCGTAAATTCGTGGGAATACGTCACTTCCGAACATATGCAGCTTCCCCTTGTATCCGCAACTATTGATGGATGCATGGAGTCAGGTAAAGATGTTATGAAGGGAGGAGCTAAATATAATTCAACCGGCAACGCGGCAATTGCCATTGGCAATATTGCTGACAGCCTTGCTGTCGTAAAATATATGGTCTATGACAAAAAGCTGGTGAGCGCTAGAGAACTTTATGATGCGATAATAAATAACTGGGACGGCAAGGAAGACCTGCGACAGCAGATAATCAATGAGGCTCCTCATTACGGTAACGACAACGAGTACACAGATCAATTTGCAAAATGGGCATCGGATATATATGCAGATACCATTAATTCATCCACTGGACCGCGCGGCAGATGGTCTGCCGGATTATTCCCGGTTACAACTCATGTCCTTTTCGGGCGGCTCACAGCCGCATCACCTGACGGAAGGAAAGCCGGCGAACCGCTTGCGGACGGAATCTCGCCTGTGCAGCAGATGGATAGAAACGGTCCCACTGCTACAATAAAATCCGTTTCAGCCATTGCCCAGAAAAAATTCTCTAACGGCACTTTGCTCAACATGAGATTCCACCCAACCGCATTAAGAAATGAAACAGGGAAAGAAAAGCTAAAGGCCCTAATAAAGACCTATTTCAAACTTGGTGGTATGGAGATGCAGTTTAACATCGTGAGCGCGGATACCCTCAGAAAAGCGCAGCAGCAACCGGAGGAATACAGGGACTTGGTTGTCAGGATTGCGGGTTTCAGTGCTTACTTTGTTGAAATCTATAAAGCCAGTCAGGAAGATATCATAAAACGAACCGAACTGAACCTTTAAATGAAGAACCTTGGTTTTGCCGGGTAGCCTAATTGATGTCAAAATTTGAGATAAAAATCCAAGGGCGGCACTATTGTCGCCCTTTTGGTAAAAGGAAAATAAAGATTTGGAAAAACAATTAACCGGAAAAATCTATGATATTCAGGGATTTTCAGTACAGGACGGGCCTGGAATCCGTACAACGGTCTTTTTAAAGGGATGTCCTCTCCGCTGTCCATGGTGCCATAGTCCGGAGTCACAGCAATTTCAAGCACAGCTAGGCTGGATGGAAATGAAATGCATAGGAATAGACAGATGCGGAAAATGTCTGAAGGCATGCTCCAAAGGCGCGATCTCTCCTGGAAAAGTTAAAAAACATCCTGCCACACAGGACGATATTAGATATATCCATATAGACAGAACAATCTGTGATAACTGCGGCGATTGCGTTGATGTATGTTATCATGGGGCATTATATATTTGCGGAACAGATTACACTGTGGATGAACTGGTGGAACGACTGAGAAAAGACATCCCTTTTTATGAAGAATCCGGCGGTGGAGTGACGGTTTCAGGAGGTGAGCCTTTAGCTCAACCGGAATTTACCCTTCAGTTGTTAAAGAGTCTTAAGGAACACGGTATCCATTTCGCGCTTGATACAACCGGTTATGCAAAATACAGATTTATTGAGCAGGTCTCGCAGTACACCGATCTATTCCTGTACGATTTAAAACATATGGACAGTGAACAACACAAAATAGTCGGTGTGGACAATAAACTGATACTGGAGAATGCAAAAAAGATCGCAACAGCTGGCGGTAATATGCAGATTCGTATACCCGTGATCCCAAATTTCAACGACTCGGAAGAAAACATAAAGAAAACGGGCGAGTTTTGCAAATCACTTGGCAAAGCGGTGACTTTGATACAACTGCTACCATACCACAACCTTGGAGTCATGAAATACCAGAGAATCGATGACAGCAAAAAGGTCCTGGAGGCCCCCCTGCCCTCTGATAAAAAGATCCAGGCACTTAAAAAAATTCTTGAAGATATGAAACTCCCTGTCACCGTGCACTAAAAAAAGTAAAACATATTTGATCTTTTTGCGCCTGTTAAATTGCATTATCCTTCGGAGGTGGTGATTATGAAAATGTCGGATCTATTCAAAGTAAAGAATTATGGTGTTGTGGTCACCGGCGGCGCGAGCGGGATTGGCCTGGGTTATGCGGAAGCGCTCGCGTCAAACGGCGCGAAAGTGACTATCCTTGATATCGATGCGCAACGTGTCGAAATGGAAACGATGCGATTGCTTGGCGATGGATTTGACATCCGTGGCATTGTCGTCGATGTGACGGATCATATCGCGCTTGATGCTGCCATAGATGAAGCGGCCCATACTTACGGGCAGCTTGATGTGGTATTCGCAAATGCCGGTATCGATCCGGGCGTTGGTTTTGTAGGCAACTGGCCACGTTCGGAGAGGCGCCGAGTTTCCGAGGGCGCGCTTGAGAATTATACCGATGAACGCTGGAACCGGGTGATTGACATCAATTTAAACGGGATATTCGCAACAGTCAGGGCGGCCGTGCGGAACATGAAGCCACAAAGATCGGGACACATCATTGTCACGTCTTCCCTGGGCTCCAGCCGTGTTGAACCCGTTATCGGGGCTGCATATATGGCCTCCAAGGCGGGCGTTTACATGTTCATGAAAACGGTCGCAATGGAAGTCGCCGCATTCAACATCACCGTCAACGCAATCGCTCCCGGATTTATCGTAACAAATATTGGTGGCGGCCACGCCCTCGATCCTGCGGAACAGGAGCCGGTCGCCAGGGACATTCCAATGCACCGTGTCGGTTTCCCGAATGACCTGAAAGGCCTTGCCCTATTCCTGGCATCCCCGGCATCGAACTACATCACAGGACAGGAAATCATTGTGGATGGCGGTCTGGGACTCGGGTTTGCGGATTAACAGACTGCTCTCCTTGCTTTCACCTCATATCCTTAGTCCTTTTAGGGGTAGGCATCACACGGCCGTAACCCCTGGAAATCACCAGCCCGGGAGATCCGGAACAAAGAAAAGGGACATGCCTCCGGTCACAGGCATCCTTTTCAAGACGACATCTATGGCGTACAGTGGACGTGGCCTCATTTTTAAGGGTTTGGTAAACCCTTTCCTGTTCGCAACGGTACATCCTGCCAGGGGTACTGGCGCTGCAAACCCTTGAAAATCAGCCCACTCCAGACTTTG
>CAYUYB010000317.1:0-3491 GCA_964449025.1 uncultured Desulfobacteraceae bacterium | reverse complement strand
TCGACTTCACCTTCTGTCATTCTTCGACTTCACCTTCTGTCATTCTTCGACTTGATCGAAGAATCCAGGAACTATTTTATTATACAAATCCTCCCATTCCGGATTATCCTTTTCAATCAAATCGATCTTCCATTGCCGTTTATAACACTTTAGCCTTTTCTCTCTTTTAATAGCATTCTCGGGATCTTTAAATATTTCATAATACACAAGTTTATCCACACAATATTTGAAGGTGAATCCTTTTATGACTTTGCTCTTATGTTCCCATACCCTTTTTACAAGATCGGATGTAACGCCTATATATAAGGTGCCGTTTTTACGGCTTGCCAGGATATATACATAATATTGTTTATCCATCGTTTCTGTGAGTAATCCTGGATTCTGCGGTCAAGCCGCAGAATGACATTATAGAATAGTTGCAGTATGAGATTTTAGAAGATTATTGAATAGCATTAATCTTTGGCCATCCATTCTGTCATTGTTCCGGTTGATATTCTGTCATTCTTCGACTTCACCTTCTGTCATTCTTCGACTTCACCTTCTGTCATTCTTCGACTTGACCTTCCGTCATTCTTCGACTTCACCTTCTGTCATTCTTCGACTTGATCGAAGAATCTATATGCTTCTCCTCTCCTGGATTCCCCGGTCAAGCCAGGGAATAACGGAAAATAGGAATCCTGGATTTTGTGGTTCCTGGATCGTAGCCCAGGACAGGCAAACGACAGAATGACTAAAAATAGTAGTCCTGGATTCCGCGATCCCGCCTTTGCCCATAGGCTTCGGATGGGCAAAGCAAGCCGGGGAATGACAGAATCAGATTGCCAGTGTCATACCTTCCCGCGCCCAGAATAGATCCATTTTTCTATTGCCTGAGCAATATCTGGACCTGTTCTCCGCCCACAGATGGTCCAGGAACTTGTCAGAATGCTGGGGATCATGATGGAAGATCGCCAAGAGTTTGACCCGGGATCGAAAGGCCGTATCCAGAAGGACAGGGATAGAGGTATGTCCCCACCCTACTTTTTGAGGATATTCCTCCCCTGTATACTGGCCATCGCCGATCAAGAGATCAGCATCCCGGATAAAATCCAGGTACTCCCGCGCCCTAATCCTGGTATCATCATCTTCTTTCTCGGAATTGAAGATAGCGTCCAGTTCGACGTCAGTGGCATATACCACTTTCTTCCCGTCGAGATTCACCCTGTATCTAACCGAGCCCCCCGGATGATATATCTGCTCCTGCCACTCGATGGTCAATTCATCAAGTTTAACTGTCTCTTTTCCCATCTCCTTGATACTTATATCAGCCGAGAAAGCGGACATGGAAACAGGAAAATATTCAAAATTCATCTGCTCCTTCAGAATAGAGTCCAGAAAACGTTCTTTGCGAGGGCTTCCATAGATTGTCAACCTGATGTCCTTATGATAGGAAGGCATAAAAAACGGGAGCCCCTGTATATGATCCCAGTGCGTATGACTCAGGAATAGATGGAGCGAGGTCAGATTTTCACCCTTTTCAATCCCCTCCATAATCTCCATGCCCAGATTGCGAATTCCCGTACCGGCATCAAAAATCACCTGAGTATTACCGCAACGCACCGACACGCATGGCGTGTTCCCGCCATATTTTTCCGTAATCCGGCCTGGCGTTGAAACAGACCCCCGGGTCCCCCAAAACCCGACAAGCATCTTTGACTTATCACTCCCACCCATGATCCTGTCTTATCCTCTCCTCCATAAAAAGCATCTTCACGTCGCCGATCTCAATAATATCATGATCTCTTAAGATACATCTCTGGATTCTTATTCCATTCACATATATGCCGTTGGTGCTGCCCAGATCTTCGATCTGATATTCTTCATTTCTATAAAAGATCCGGCCGTGCTTACGAGAGACATTTTCGTCATGAAGCTGGATATCACAATCAGGGACACGGCCTATAACCGCATCGTTTTCGCCCAACAGGATCCTTTCATTTTTCCCCATGATCTCTAAATAGGCGTGCTGCGAGGTCGATATCTTTCCGACAAAGGTGTCATGCGACATCTCCAGCGTGCTCGAAAAGCCCGGGTCCTCTTCATTGACGGCATGAACATCTAACACCCCTGTGCGCTTGGTCTTTTCATCATCTTTAGTCATCTTGATTCTGACCTTTCTTATTCCCTGAACCGCGCGATCCTTACACCCTGCGTGAACACAACATACCTTTATCAAGACCTTCAGTCAACAGGAAGAATCAGTGCCGCAAGCAGGGCCGGCCCTAGGAGGGGATCAAATAAGAAGGGCATGCTAGCAATGATTTTAGACGGTATCAAAGAATAATTTGGAGCTTTACTTGTCTTTCTTCTTGGTTAGCGCCTGGAGGATTTCCAGATCTGCGCGGTCCTGACTACGATTAGCCGCCTTTTTACTTCTAATAAAGTCACTTAATCCGATGAAAAAAACAGGTGTTTTACCGAACTGCCCCTTAGATCTATTGTTCCATATCTCCTTAAAGTCCATGCCTTCAATCGAACTAATAAGATCGATGCGCACGGGTTCATAGCCCAATTGAATAATCTGCCCGGGTTTCATAAAATCCTGTTCCGATAGTTGAAGAGAACCAAAACCAAAATCATTCAGGGCACTTAGGATTCTTTGGCCATTTTGCGCTGAAGGTTCTACAAGGATGTCCAGATCCTTTGTGTACCTGGGTCTGGCATGAAAGGCCAGCGCGAAAGATCCCACTATGCAGTACCTAACATTATGCCTGTTGAACAACTCTAACAGTTCTTCGTAATCCTTTTCCACTTTCATCGGGACTAGTTCCATTGAGTTTAGTATATTGTTCGCGTAAGAACTGAACCGTTTCCAGCCTTTCCTGCGCGCTCATATTAAGGTAATATTCCAGATTCTGATCTTGGGCCTCTGAAAAAGAGCCCATCTTTTTTACCCACACCTTCTGGCGCATTTTACCCCCTCCGTCCGCGGCAAGTATCATTACACATTTGTATTAGGTGAGCTTCGACTGATCAATAAATAATCCTTGCTTTTCCGCAACCTTCCACGCGAACACGACTATTCATATACATAATTTTTATTATACCCATAATCCTATACACTATCAATCAAAACAAAGATACGCCCGCAGAATTTCATAGGGAGCCATAACTCCACCGAAGTGGCAACACTAAATCTGACCGGATCCGGATAATTACTTTTCAACACGACAAGCGCAAGGCGTAATGCGCATGGCGCATTACTCATTCCTCATAACTCATTCGTTATAGCGCTGACTTTATTATACCTAATAGCTAATGGCTAACAGCTAATAGCTCTCATACCGCAGGCCGAAAGCTGTGACATCTCAGGTGATGATATATCGTCCCATATTGCCTATGGGGTTCTCTTTGAAGCGGCGAACTTCTTTATGCTCGCTGACCCTGCGCAAAGGACAACGTGGCCGGGCGGGTAGCTTTTTCCGGGGCCGGCCACACTTGAGAAGGTTGTA
>CAYUYB010000316.1:0-3497 GCA_964449025.1 uncultured Desulfobacteraceae bacterium | reverse complement strand
GACCGTGGGGGACTCATCGGATTTGGTTGAAGTCGCCCTGAGCGGTATTGAGGCCAATATCACAGAGGATCTTCCCGCCTACGGACCCAAGGAGGATATTGACGAACCAGCGCCATCGCCCAGCAGTGCTTACCATCCCTCAGACCAGGAATTGATAGATTCCGCCCTGGAATATTATCAGGCCGCGAATGAGTTCTGGGAGCAAGGGGAGCTGGATCACGCCATCGGCGCCCTTGATAAGGCATATTCCAACACATTGAATATAAAAGGGGATAGTCCGGAGACCCTCCAGGGTAAAGAAGATTTGCGTTTTACTATCTCAAAACGGATTATCGAGGTCTATTCCTCCAGATTTACCGTGGCAAACGGATCTCATGCAGAGATCCCTCTTGACATGAATAAGCACGTGGAAAAGGCTATTGCCTCCTTCAAGGGTGATCAAAGAAGATTTTTTCTTGACTCCTATGTGCGTTCAGGCAGGTACCAGCCCATGATTGCCAGGGAGCTCAGGAAGGCAGGATTGCCCGAAGAGCTTTCCTGGCTGCCTCTTATTGAGAGCGGTTTTAAGGTAAGGGCACTTTCCAGGTCCAGGGCCCTGGGGATGTGGCAGTTTATCGCATCAACAGGGTATAAGTTCGGACTTAAAAGGGATAGCTGGATTGATGAGAGGATGGACCCGGAAAAATCAACCAAGGCGGCCATCGCGTATCTGACCGAACTGCACGGGATATTTGGTGATTGGACTACCGCTTTGGCAGCCTATAATTGCGGCGAAGGCAGGATATTGAAATATATCAGCACCCAGAAGATTGATTATCTGGATAATTTCTGGGATCTCTATGAAAAGCTCCCTATGGAAACGGCCTTTTACGTGCCCCAGTTCCTCGCGGTGTTACATATACTGAATAACCCTGATGGGCACGGTTTCAAACTTCCACCCGTGGAAAAAGAGTTGGAATATGAGAAAGTAACAATAAACAAGCAGCTTCAGATAAAGACCATCGCCAAGGTCCTTGATTTGGACTCAGGGCGACTGGAGGATTTGAATCCCGAGCTCAGACAGGATCTCACCCCCAAAACAGCATATGAACTAAAGGTGCCTGTCGGCAAGGGTAAGGCGCTGATGGCAAAGATTGAGGATCTTCCTGCCTATACGCCCCCCGCGGCGGCCTATGTTGAACACAGGGTCAGGCAAGGGGAATCACTGTCGGTAATCGCTGAGAGATACAGGACATCGGTGAGGTCTATCATGGAAGCGAACGGCCTCAGAAATAAAGACTATCTGAGAGTCGGCTGGAAATTAAAGATACCGACCGGAAAGGTACCCGCTTACCACGCGGCGGGAGAGGATGGGCAAGCCGACTATATCGTGAAAAAAGGCGATTCTCTCTGGAACATAGCTAAACGTTATAACACAACGGTTAACGCGTTAACCTCCCTTAACGACCTGCAGGGCACGACTCTCCAGATCGGGCAGGTCTTAAGGATATCCGCGTCTATAGCCCCTTCCACGGCGGTCAACACACTGGAATATATCGTGAAGAAAGGGGATTCGCCTTATCTGATAGCAAAAAGGAACCAGATGAACCTCTATGAGTTTTTGAGGCTTAATAACCTAACCGCTCAAAGCACCATATTTCCGGGCCAGATCGTAAAGGTTGTGGCTGATTGATAGCATGGTGCGCCCGCCTTATAGCAAGGCCCGCGGTTGGAGGGTATCGAGTACCTCGGCTGCGGATTAATCCATTTTCCTGAAGGGGAAAGATATCTCTCGATGGCTAAAGTCTCCACCGGCCTTGATCTTCTCAGGGAAGAGTACTGGGAAAGACTGAGGGGATTAAAACTGGGTCTGCTGTGCAACCAGGCATCCCTGGACAGCGGCTTGGCACACGCCAAAGACATAATCTCGTATATGTTGCCGGGGCAGTTAAGGGTCATTTTCGGTCCGCAACACGGGTATGGTGGTGAAGACCAGGATAACATGACCGAGACGGAGGATTCCGTTGACGGGCAATTGAAGGTCCCCATTTACAGTCTATATGGCAGACACAGGGAACCCTTGGCGGAGATGCTTGATCTCCTGGATATCCTAGTAATCGATCTTCAGGACGTGGGAACGAGGGTCTATACATTCGCCTCGACCGTGCTTAACTGCCTGAAGGCGTCAAAAAAAGCAGGTAAAAGGGTGATCATTCTTGACAGGCCCAATCCCCTTGGAGGAGAAACAGTCGAGGGAAACCTCTTAAGACCCGAACTGTATTCCTTTGTGGGGCCGTATAGCCTTCCGATGCGTCATGGTTTGACTATAGGCGAGCTGGCCACGATCTTTGACCGGGTGTTCAGGATCGATTCAGACCTGGATATCGTAACCATGCGGGGCTGGACCCGCAACATGATGTGGCATGACACTGGTCTAAGATGGATCATGCCTTCACCCAACATGCCTGTTTTCGAGACGTCCTGCGTATACCCGGGGCAGGTAATATGGGAAGGCACCAACGTGTCTGAAGGCAGGGGCACATGTCGTCCCTTTGAGATATTCGGCGCGCCGTTTTTGGACACAAACTTGATCCGGCAGAGGCTTCTAGAGCAGGCTATGGAGGGGTGTTGCCTGCAGGACATGATGTTTCGCCCCACCTTTAATAAGTGGAAGGGGGAACTCTGTAAGGGATTTATGATCCATGTGATTGACTACACGAGGTTCCGTCCCTATTTCACATCTTTAGCGTTGTTGCAGGCGGTTATAGAGACGCACGAAAAGGGTTTCCGGTGGAAAGAGCCTCCCTATGAATATGAATTTGAGAGGATGCCTATCGACCTTATACTGGGGGATGGGGACTTGAGAAAGGGACTGGAATCAGGAGGGAACCTATTGGAAATGCGGGAGAGTTGGCTTCCGAAGCAAAGAGAATTCATGGAGTGGCGCGGGGATTTTCTCCTGTATTAGTATGCATAAGTCTAGATTTCGTGAGACATGCGGTGTAAGATCGAAATTGTTTCGATATATCTGAAATCCGAATATCGAAATAGTGGATCCCAAACAAATTCAAAATTCTAATCTCGTATTTATAGATTTTGACCTCGTCTTACAATGCATGTGAGGTTAGAGGATAGTTAATACAATTAATACCCATGGACGAATCTTTATTTTTTACCCATTACCCTCAATAGCTCTTCACCTATTTCAACATATTCGTTGCCCAGCTTTTTTACAATCCATTCCCTTGCGTTCTTAGACTTTAGAGTCATATCAAGGAGCTCTCTCAAAAGCTTCCGTTCTTTCTTGTTCAGCATTAATAACGCGCCTGTGGCGTCATGCAGTGCCAGATTAATATCTTTTTCTTGGTTCATATTGGCATAGTCTTATTTTTTTGAACCGCCGCTTATCCATTTATCGATTGCCTCTTTGTCAAACCTCCATACCCGACCGATCCTGATAGCCGGAATCTTACCTTCAGCGGCGTATTTACAGATAGTAATCTCATGTAGTTTTAGGT
>CAYUYB010000315.1:0-3530 GCA_964449025.1 uncultured Desulfobacteraceae bacterium | reverse complement strand
ACGAGCTATTAGGGCTTGTGAAGCAGCCTTTAAAACTAGCTTCCTGCGGGTAGAAAAATTCATTATTTATTCTCCTTACTACTACCAAGAGAGGTCAAAAGGTCGATGACTTTTTCTAGGTCTTCTTTTTTAAGTCCTGCAACCTTTCTCGCAGCCAATTGCAAATTATCACGAATGATATCTATATTTTCTTCACCTCTGCCTGCAAGCCAGTCCATATCCACTGAGTATAGCTCTGCGAACATTACAAGCTCATCAGCAGACACACGTCGACGCCCAGCTTCTATTTCAGATATGGATGGTCGAGGTAAATTAAGCTCCAATGCGACCTGAGATTGTGTCAAGCCGGCACGACTTCTCGCTAGAGATAGCCTTGATCCAATAAGTTTCATTCTTTCATCCTTATTTTTCTGCATAGTCATTCTCCTATTTGTATAATCTTAAAACACGGTCAGCAACCTGGCCCACCGTGAGTGCTCCGTTTTGGTCATTAATAAAAAGACTGGGATATGAAGGAAATTTGTCAGTTTTAAATCCTAAAGCGACAAGAGTACTGACTGTAGCGGCAACACTGGCGAGGCTATCAAATTGGTATAAATCACCTATTGGTATAGTATCCTCGGTTATTTGTTCTGGTTCTTCATGTATTTCCTGCTGCATTTCTTGAAGAACTTTAATCAATACATCTAATACTTTTTTGCGTGCTAGTTTCATTTTGACCCCCTGTGTCTTACATAATGTAAGATATTCTAACACTATGTCAGGTATATGTCAAGAGGTTTTTTTAAATTATTTATCTTCATTAATAAAATAAACAAATTACGCCTTGACCCATCATATATTGTTCAATAAAAAATTTGGGGTTTTGACTAGAACAGAGGCAAAATAAATTTTAAGTTTTGAGGGTCAAATCTCCTATTAGCTCTTTTGCAGAAAGAGAAAAATCCTTTAAAAATCAAATATCGTGACAGATTCAACGGAATAGCAGGGATGCGTATCTCTTATTTTTTGAAACTGAGGGATAATCATTTATCGAAAAAGTAAATACGGGTCAAGTCTCCGAATAGCTCTTGTTGTTTGAAAATAAACAGAAAGAAAAATGAAAAAGAGATAACTGGAGATTTGACCCCTTAACATTGTGGTAGTTAGTGGGATGGTGTGCCTATTGCTATCGAGGGCCCATCGGAGTCAGGTTCAAATACTTGGTTGCCCACAACGCAACACCCACTATTATGGCAATTGGCAGCAGCGGGTACACAACTAGGTAGCCGACAATCGGCAATACGCCCACAACCCCGGATGCACGCAGAAAAGGGATCTCGAGAAAGGGGCAAGCAAGGGCAACGAGAACGCTTATCACTTTGCATACCGTTCGTATGCGTTCCTTGCGCCGTTCCCAGCTCCCGTAACCATGAGTGTGGTCGTAGAGATCCTTCTTTGTGGCCGCGTGCGCACGTGCACCAGGAGTGCCGTTCCTTGTCACATACCTCCATTCGTGGGAATGATCTATCGCGTCGCCACCTGCGGTCAGTGCCACCCCGAGTACCCATACCACTAGGTCGACCACGACTGTCACAGCGACCGCTATACCGACGAACTCCAGAAGGAGCTCCAGGCTCAGGGAGTGGACGGATAGATACGCGAGATACAGGAGACCCAGCACGGCGGGGAATACCAGCTGGGCGAAGAATCTGACAAAGAACTCCACAATAAGCAACCACGGGCTGCTCTTGCCGGGAGTGCTCTCGGATGCGCCTTTCTTCACCCATAGAATCGCGGACTCAAGATCGGAGTTGCCAGTGTAACCGGCTACCTCTGGCGAGGAAATCCAATTGCGCAGGTGTCCCCACCGTGTAGTGGCGGTCTGTCTAGCTCTTCGGAAGGCCGTTACTAATACGGGACGTTCGTGCAGAGCGTGCATTACTATTTCCTGTCATGCGCTGCACGAATGTCCCGTGTTTTTGACATTTAATACTCAGACACCGGTTATTTACCAGGTTGGCCTGCCGCATACGAAATTCGCGGCATCTTTCGCATCGCCGCTGCCCTTGTAAATAGCGACCTCCGGATATTTTGTCGGCGCTATTTATATGCCGCGTTTTTTATTCTGCCTGCTTCCGGCTGTCCTGGGACCGGTCGCCGAGCACTTCAAGCAGTTCAACATCAAATATCAAAACTTCATTGGGGCCGATCTGCTGTCCGGCGCCGGTTTCGCCATAGGCGAGATCAGCAGGGATAAATAGTTTGTATTTACCTCCTTCTTTCATCAGCTGAACCCCCTCGGTCCATCCTTTGATTACTTGATCAGCCTGGAAGGTGACCGGTTCTCCGCGTTTATATGAGCTGTCAAACACGGTTCCATCAAGTTTGGCACCTTCATAATGTACTTTGATTTCGTCAGATATTCCCGGGGATCTGCCTTCGCCTTCTTTTAATACCTTGTACTGAAGTCCGCTTTCTGTGGTAATAATCCCTTCTTTCGTTCTATTTTCTTCGAGATAGGCCTTACCTGCCTCCAGATTTTTCTGTGCTGCCAGGGACATTTCTTCCTGCTCTTTAGCCCTCAGCTTTTCAGAAAAAGCCATCAGCAGTGTCTGGGCTTCTTCATTCGATACCAGCAGTTCTTTCCCCTGGATCTTGTCTGTCATGCCTTTTTGAAGCATGGATAAATCGATTTCATCGCTGATCTCACTGATTGACTGTCCCATGTTTGCGCCAATCGCGTAGCTTATCTTTTCCTTTTCTGTTTCAGGTAGGGTTGCGTTTGATTTCTGTTTTGCATCCTGGCAGCCAAGGACAAAAGATATCAGGGTGATACACAAAATTGCTTTTAATAGAGATTCCACTGTAATTCCTTTCATTTTTTTAAAGGGTTAGGCCGTATTTTGATTAAATTTACCTGGGTACATATGAAAGACAGCCGGCATATCTTATCATATTTGTCATCTTTGCCAGACCTCCCATTCACCCTTCGCTTAAGACTGCGTCATAGCCGCGTATGAAGGCAACTGAAGAAGGATCTTCCCGCTTATTAAACATCCGCAACGCCATGAATTCCGTGAACCTGATCTCCGGAATTCATGGCGATTGTTTCTAGTACTTCTCGTAATTCGGTATAAGATTCTTGTACTTTGCGACCAACCTGTCCCAATTCTTCGGCAGCTCGATTTTCTTGGTGACAAGGGCATTCTCGAAAAAACCGGGTCCCGCACTCCTCAGTAAGCCTATAAACGATCCCGGCCCCCCGGCTACCAAAATCATAAGACTTTTATCGAGGTCCACCTTAGGAGGACTTGCGGCAGTCGAAGGAACGACGCTCGAAGTATAGGGCGCTGCATGCTGTGCCAGATATTCTTTGACTTTCTGCTTCGTGTACCCTTCATTCGACAAAACCTGTGCCCATGAAGGGATAAGGATGATGCTGGACATGGTGCTGGTAGTCATGCCTGCAAGCGTATCCAGAATCCCCTTTGCATCTGTCCCGCCCGGGACCGTCTGAATAAAGGTGTTGGGAAAGAACACGGTTACGG
>CAYUYB010000314.1:0-3531 GCA_964449025.1 uncultured Desulfobacteraceae bacterium | reverse complement strand
CAGGTCTTCATAAAGCCTGGCAGTGCCTGTATGGTAATTTCCTGTACCCACATGGACATAGCGGCGAATACCCCCTTCCTCCTCGCGTAGGACAAGGGCCAGTTTGACGTGAGTCTTGAGACGCTCCACGCCATATGCGACGTGGACGCCCTCCTGCTCAAGGAGCTTGCACCAGGCGATATTGGGCGCTTCGTCGAAGCGCGCGGTTATCTCCACTAGGACCGCTACCTGCTTACCCTGGCGAGCCGCTTCCACCAGCGCCTGGATGATGGGAGATTGGCTGCTGGTACGGTATATGGTAATCTTAATGGCCAGTACCTGCGGGTCTGTTGCCGCACATTGCAGCAAGCGCAACGTGGATGTATCAAAGCTGTGGTAGGGATGGTGAAGCAGTATATCGCCTCGTTTTATCTCCACGAATATATTCGCTGTATCGTTGGGCTTCAATGAGCGTAGGCGGGGATGTGTGACCGGTTCATGCGGTGGATCGAGAAGCGCCGGGTAACCATCCATTTGGAACTTCATCAAGTCCGCCAGACCCAGCAGCCCCTTCGTTGTTTCTGTATCCCTTATATCAGCTTCAAGCTGCTTGACCAGCCAGGATCTCAGCTTTTTAGGCATGTTTGCGCTTACTTGAACCCGGACCACACCGGCGAACTTCCTTCCGGTCAACTCGTTGGTCACCATGCCGAGGAGAGAGCCGGGCGTAATCTCGGCTACTGGTTCGTCCATAATGGTTCGCTGCCAAGGATCATCCCTTGCGCCGCGAATTACGCGGAAGAAATAAGATTTAATGCGGGAGGCTGTAGGGAATAACAGACCCAGATTGCCCTGGATGACCTGTTCCAGAGGCACGTATCCGGGGGCTTTGCTCAGGGGGACCCAGCGAGGCCGGTTACTGGGAACCTTGATCCTCACGAATCGGCTGCGCTTTTTATTCTTTTCTTGGATATTTACGGCGAGGTTCAGGCCGAGGTTTCTGATGAACGGGAAGGGATGTGAAACGTCCACGGCCAGCGGGATAAGTATGGGCTCGACGGATTTACGAAAATAATTCTCCATATAATTGCGCTGTTTTTTTTCAAGATCCTTATATTCCAAGATGGGGATCCCAGCCTCTGCGAGGGCAGGGCGCAGGTCATTATTCACGAGACTGGATACAATCTCTGCCTGTTTCTGCAGTTCCTCCTGGCACATCTGCAGTTCCTCGGCGGGCTTCAGGTCCCCGTGGGGCAATTTCTTTTTAGTAACCCTATTTTTGAGTGCGCCTATGCGTTTCATGGCGAATTCATCATAGAGCATACCCATGATGCCGGCGAACTTCACACGCTCTAACAAGGGCAGGGCAGGGTCCTCCGCTAGGGCCAGTACCCGGCGGGCAAAGGTGAGCCAGCTTAATTCCCGGTTTATAAGGGTATCCTTTGAATCAAGTGCTATTTTCTCCGATTTTGACACCGATGTTCCCTTTTCCAACAGATAATTCACAGCCGACATAAATACTTGATATCTGGCGGTGCCCATTAAATTCAGGTTTATGGCGGACCATAAGCTACGGTATCTTCCTTTTCGTACTATAGATAATAGATTATACCGGCTCATGATGTCAATATCAATTGTTCCAAGAAATGGCTATAAGCCTTTAAAATATAAATAAATTCTGGCCCAGGGCCCGATGTCATTCCCTCTGCCGTTCGGTGGGTGTTGATCTCAGGGCCTAGAGATGATAACTAAACAGCTATTCGCAAAAAGTGGGACGCTCTTTAGTAATTCAGTTGACAGCCTTAGTGAATCAGGTTAAATTCCTGCAATGCCAAGGACAGCCAGATTAGATGCCCCGGGAGTTCTACACCACGTAATGATCCGGGGAATAGAAGGAAGGAAAATATTTCAAAACAATCGCAAAAAGTGGGACGCTCTTTAGTAATTCAGTTGACAGCCTTAGTGAATCAGGTTAAATTCCTGCAATGCCAAGGACAGCCAGATTAGATGCCCCGGGAGTTCTACACCACGTAATGATCCGGGGAATAGAAGGAAGGAAAATATTTCAAAACAATAAAGATCGTGAAGACTTTATTGGAAGGCTGGCAAAACTATGTCCTGAGATGGGTATAAATTGCTATGCATGGGCATTTATGCCCAATCACGCCCACTTTCTTTTACGCACCGGTCAAGAACCTTTATCCAGACTTATGAGGCGTCTTCTTACCGGCTATGTCATAGGATTTAACCATAGACATAAGAGGCGCGGTCAGTTATTTCAGAACCGATACAAATCTATCATATGTCAGGAAGAGACCTATCTCCTGGAACTGGTCCGGTATATTCACCTGAACCCTATTCGAGCAGGTATTTTATATACCCTTAATGAATTGAATCTTTATAAATATTGTGGTCATAGCGCATTAATGGGTAAAGTAACAAGGGAGTGGCAGAGTACTGACTATGTTCTTGGCTATTTTGGAAAGAGCAAGAGGAAAGCCAGGAAAGGATATGAATTATTTGTTAAAGAGGGTTTCAGCAAAGGACGAAATGATGAATTAACCGGTGGCGGGCTAATACGGAGTCTTGGTGGGTGGATTGAGGCCCGGGAGATATTAAGGAGTGGTGTTCATATAATGAGTGATGAGAGAATCCTTGGTGATTCGGATTTTGTCGATTCAATAATAAACCAATCTGAAGAACATTATGAGAGAAGACATAGACTTAAACGACAGGGATATAATTTGGATCGTATTGCCGAGAGAGTCGCCGAAATATTGGCGATAGAGCCGGATGAGGTATATTCAAAGGGACGACAGTACAGGAAAGTAAAGGCAAGGAGTTTATTATGTTTTTGGGCTTCGAGAGAGTTGGGGATATCTCATACTTCACTGGCTAAGAAACTGGAGATGAGTATAGCCAATATTGGACTATCCGTTGAGCGAGGAGAATTAGTCGCAAAAGAGGGTAATTACTCTCTTGAAAAATGAGATAATGAATTACTATAGAGCGTCCCGCTTTCGCTTTATGGGGGATTATTTTGAGATTCAGCAGGATGGATGAAAAGGATATGCGAACCCTGAGGGCAATGGTGGAACAGGACCGTTTTTCGACCGGCCGTTCAAATCTGGACCTCCATTCAAAAGATCAGTCAAGACACCCGGCCCGTCTGCCCGAGGCCGTCATATGGCCTAAGAAGGCCGCAGAAGTGGCGGAGATAACCGGATATGCCAATAAACGCCTCATACCTGTGACCGCCTGGGGCTCGGGGAGCAGTCTTGAGGGTAATCCTATCCCGGTAGAAGGGGGCATTGTCCTGGATTTCGCGCTCATGAACCGGATATTGGAGGTCAGGGATGAGGGGTTTCAGGCTGATGTGGAGCCGGGGGTAATATATAAGGAGCTTAATCATAGACTGCGTCACAAGGGACTTTTTTTCGCCCCTGATCCGGGGGCGGACGCTACCATCGGGGGAATGATCGCCAACAACGCCAGCGGTACAAGGACTGTACGTTACGGCTCAACCAGGGACAATATCCTGAGACTTTCCAT
>CAYUYB010000313.1:0-3538 GCA_964449025.1 uncultured Desulfobacteraceae bacterium | reverse complement strand
ATTGACCAAGTATGAGGCTATGCAGATAATAGAAAAATGGATTGATGCCAGACAGATCGAGGTGCTAAATGTGGCTGGCTCACGGGCGAGCGAAGACGCCGGGATATATGAGGATGTAAAAGACGTGTTGAGGGGCTTGTTTTATCCTCCCCCCGAGGCTATCGCAAGAAGATATCCGCATGATATTAAGGAAGCGGTGCATGTTCTGATGGATAGAATGCCTATGACGGAAAAGGCGGTTATTGCCAGGATGGACAAGCATGAATTTGGGTCCCTGCAATCGATTTTGGGTAAACGCATTGAAGCGGAATTCGGTTTATTATCTGGAAACGAGGGCTTAATGCAGTCCTCTCGATACGCACTGAAGAAATACGAGGTCCATGAAGATGAGATATTCGCCCTTATAATAAGAGAGCTATGGAAAAGGCTAAAAGAGACTCATGCCTTGAGAATCGTGAAATAGGCGCCTGCTCCCTGTATGTCCTAGCAATTATCCCTTTCCTTTAAATCTCGCGAGTGAAAGTTTTGATCCGGAATAAAATATTACTTTTCGGTCTATAATTTAAGGCAAATTATTCATCATCGCTTGACAATTTGAGGATCAGCCGGGGCACAAGGAATATGGTTATAATTGACAAAATGCTAGTTGGTACTTATCATTATACAAATGTGCGCGATAAGGCTACAACATATGGATGGGAAATTGATAATCTTTGACAGCATTGGGCCAGCCAATGCTTTTTGTGTCGTGAACCAGGCGTCATTCGGCCAAAGCAGATTGGAATGCGCATAATCTGGTCGGATATTAAAAAGAATAAATTTATAGTCTTGGAAGGTTTTTACCAAATGATATAAGGAGGATGGATATGAGGGTTGCGGTCAGTTCGAGCGGAAAAGACCTTGATTCACAAGTTGATCCACGTTTCGGCAGATGTGCATATTTTATAATATGTGATACTGATGATATGAAATATGAGGGCTTTGAAAATGGAAGTTCTTTGCTTGGGGGTGGTGCCGGTATACAGTCCGCTCAGTTTGTTGCCTCCAAAGGTGTTGATGCCGTAATTACCGGCAACTGTGGTCCCAATGCAGAAAGGACCTTGGGGGCTGCGGGGATAAAGATCTTTATAGGCCTATCAGGTACGGTGAGAGAGGCTGTGGAAAGGATGAAGAATGACCAGCTGGAAGCTGCGGATGGAGCCAATGTGCCTGATCATTTTGGTCTCAAGGGTGCAGACGTTTCATCCGGACAGGGGTTTACAAACACAGGGTCTGCTCAATTTTCGAGTCGCGGTTCTGGCATAGGCCGGGGTATGGGTGGCGGTCGCGGCATGGGTCGCGGCATGGGCATGGGCGGCGGCCGTGGCATGGGCGGCGGCCGTGGCATGGGTCGAGGTATGGACATGGGCTGGGGAACAGGCGCAGCGGTTGGAAATAGGCCAGAGGAGTTTTCCCAAAGGAGTATCTCAAAGGATCAGGAATTGGATCTTCTTAAAAAACAGTCCGTCGAATTATTAAAGGAAATGGAAGAGATTGAGGAGAAAATAAAGAGCTTAGAAAAGGATGATTTGGAATAGGTTCTGAAAAGGGTGAAAAGGATCCAATTCCATGAGGATTGTTATTTCTACATGGGAAGAAGAGTTTATGCGTGTCTTTGATACGGCTTTGAAACCTTTAATTGTTGGGATTTATGAAAGTCGGTAAATAAGGAGGAGACTTAGTAATGCCTATGGGAAACAAGAGCGGAGGGTTGAGCAGGGAGGAACAAAATAAACTCCAGAATGCTGAAATTCAAGATAGATTGCATCATATAGATAATAAGATCCTGATCATGAGTGGTAAGGGAGGGGTCGGAAAAAGTAGCGTTGCAACTTATCTTTCGGTAGCTTTGGCTAGAAGGGGAAGGAAAGTAGGACTTATGGATGTGGACCTGCATGGTCCGAGCATACCGCGGATGCTTGGTATGAAAGGGAGCCTTTTGCCATCATCCGTCCCGGGAAAAGCAAGGCCCGTGGAGGTATTACCTAATCTGCATGTTATATCCATCGAGGTCCTGATGGGTGACAACAAGGACACCGCTACTATATGGCGAGGTCCCCTTAAGATAGGAGTCATCAGACAGTTCATTTCGGATATTGAATGGTCTGATCTTGATTATCTGATTATTGATTCGCCTCCAGGAACAGGAGATGAACCTCTTACGGTGGCACAGACTATCCCGGACGCTAGCGCTATTATAGTAACAACTCCGCAGGAGGTATCTCTGGCGGACGTGCGAAAGTCGATAAATTTCTGCCGTGAGGTCAAGATGCAGATACTGGGGATAGTGGAAAACATGAGCGGACTGAAGTGTCCTTACTGCGGAAAGATAATTGACCTTTTCAGTACGGAAGGTGGCAAGTTGACGGCAAAGAAGGAAGGACTAAGGCTCCTTGGCACCCTGCCCATAGAACCGGAGGTTGTAAAGAAAGGGGATATGGGAGATCTATCATGCCTTGATAAGGAAGACCTTCCTTTTACTGAAGAATTTCAAAAACTGGTGGATGAAGTTGAAGAACTTACCATAAGAAGAGATTCTACAAGTATTCAGCAACAAGATAAGGATGAAGAAAAAGGGGAGGTCACCACAAATGATAGGGTGGTTATAGCAGTGCCCACAGAAGAAGGGAAGCTCTGCGCACATTTTGGGCATTGTAAAGAGTTTGTGTTGATTGAAACAGAAAACGGAACGATTAAGAGTAAATCCGTCCACACACCCCCTGCTCATGAACCCGGTATTCTGCCTAGATGGCTCCATGAGCAGGGAGCGGATATTGTTATAGCAGGAGGCATGGGGGAAAGCGCCCAGGAGATTTTCAGGCAGAACGGCATCAGGGTTATAATAGGCGCACCTATGGAGTCTCCGGAGTCATTGGTTAATCAGTATCTGTCAAAAACGCTGGCCTCTGGAGATAATCTATGTGACCATTAAGAAAATTTATCTCCGGGCTTTACCCACAGCAGGCCGTAAGAGGTGGTGGAAATCCTGAAGAGGAGTTGCGGACTGAAGATTTTATCCAGAGCACATGAATATGATTAAGTGATTAGGAACGGTTTAAGCACCGAGATCATAGGCAATATACGAGTGAGAAAACACATGGATGACGAATTTGATGGCTTTGTTCAAGAATTACAGGAGCAGATTCATGAAGAGACCAGGAAGACTTACGGCACCCTGGCCTTTGAACGTTGGCTGAATCCTCTTTATATGGGAACCATGGATGATCCTGACGGATACGCTAGAGTAAAGGGAACATGCGGAGACACCATGGAGATCTTTTTAAAGTTTGAACACGAACGTGTCCATAAAGCCTTATACCAGACCGATGGTTGTGGATCAAGTCATGTGTGCGGATCATACGCTGTTGAGATGGCCCTGGGCAAGGGCCCGGACGAATTAATAGATATAACAGGTGAGGCCATACTTAAAAAGCTGGGGGGGCTGCCAAAGGAGTATGAACATTGCGCATTCCTTTCCGCTGAGACGCTCCAAGGGGCC
>CAYUYB010000312.1:2485-3543 GCA_964449025.1 uncultured Desulfobacteraceae bacterium | reverse complement strand
AACAATACGTCAACGGCTTCCTGAAGCATCCTCTTTTCATTACGCACGATAATCTCTGGTGCCTTGAGTTCCAACAGCCTTTTTAATCTGTTATTCCGGTTTATCACACGTCTGTAGAGGTCATTAAGGTCAGAGGTAGCGAACCTTCCTCCATCCAAAGGTACAAGAGGCCTTAGATCAGGAGGTAGTACGGGAATAACGTCCATGATCATCCACTCGGGCCTATTTTTTGAATCTCTGAAAGCGTCTATAACTTTAAGCCTCTTGGCCAATTTCTTTCTTTTCGCTTCCGACCTCGTCTTTAACATCTCTACCCTCAGGGTTCCTGAAATCTCCTCCAGATCAAGCTCTCTAAGCATAGCCTGGATAGCTTCAGCTCCCACTCCGACCTCAAACCTGTTGCCGTATTCCTCCCTGGCCTGCAACAGCTGTTCATCCGTGAGCAATGTGCCTTTTGCTAGAGGGGTATCCTTAGGGTCTGTGACAATATAGTTTTCAAAATAGAGGACTCTTTCCAGGTCCTTTAGAGTAATGTCGAGTAGATTCCCGATCTTTGAAGGAAGGCATTTTAAGAACCATATATGAGCCACGGGTGCTGCCAGCTTAATATGGCCCATCCTTTCACGCCGGACCTTGGATGATATTACCTCTACACCGCACTTTTCACACACAATTCCACGGTGCTTCATCCTTTTATACTTGCCGCAATTACATTCGTAGTCCTTTACGGGCCCGAATATCCTGGAGCAAAATAGCCCATCTCTCTCGGGCTTAAAGGTCCTGTAGTTAATAGTTTCAGGTTTCTTGACTTCACCATAGGACCTCTCCATAATCATTTCAGGGGATGATAGAGAGATCTGAACAGCATTGTAGCTGGACGGATCCTTCGGTTTCGTAAAGAAATTATATAACTCTTCAAAAGTTACAGCCCTAATCCAGTGATAAGAAACCACGAATCCACACGAATAGGCACAAATTTTATAGAAAAATCAGTGGAAACGTTATTATAATTGTGATAAAATAATCTCACTTATGAAGTGAACTTATCAAAAGTGCTA
>CAYUYB010000312.1:0-2475 GCA_964449025.1 uncultured Desulfobacteraceae bacterium | reverse complement strand
TTCCAATGTCTTCTCCTTTTTCTCTTGTTTATCTTCTTTAATACAAGCCTTAAACCTCTGTGTCTTCCAGCGGCTGGAACTCGAGGCCCAGGCTCAATAACTCCTTGATAAGTACCTTGAAAGATTCGGGTAACCCGGCTTCAAGGACATTATTACCTTTTACAATCCTCTCATACATGCGGGTTCTACCCGCAACATCGTCGGATTTAACCGTCAAAAATTCCTGAAGAGAGTAGGCTGCTCCATAAGCCTCCATTGCCCATACTTCCATTTCGCCCAGTCTCTGACCCCCGAATTGAGCCTTTCCGCCCAAAGGCTGCTGTGTCACTAGAGAATAAGGCCCGATAGAACGCGCATGTATCTTGTCGTCAACAAGGTGATGGAGTTTCATTATGTACATAATACCGACAGTTACTGGCTGATCAAACGGTTCACCGGTCCTCCCGTCATACAAGATCGCCTGACCGGTCAAAGGCAATTTGGCTTTTGACAGGTTTTGCCGAATCTCTTCTTCTTCTACCCCGTCAAAAACAGGCGAAGCCATATGAATACCGTCTCTTAAGACTTTTGCCTTTTCCTCTATTTCTTTATCGTTAAGACTCTTAAAATATTCATTATATTCCTTTGTTGTATAGATGCTCTTTAGTTTCTTTCTAAGCTGGTCCATGTCCTTAAGATTATCTAGGAGATATCCGATCTGTCTTCCCAGTTCACGTGACGCCCAGCCTAAATGAGCCTCAAGAACCTGCCCCACATTCATCCTTGAAGGTACGCCCAAGGGATTAAGAATAATATCGACAGGAGTTCCATCTGCAAAATATGGCATATCTTCTACAGGGAGCACCCTCGAAAGGACCCCCTTATTCCCGTGGCGGCCGGCCATTTTATCTCCTACCGATAGTTTGCGTTTCACCGCCACATACACCTTCACCATCTTTATAACCCCGGGGGCAAGTTCATCGCCCAGGCTTAATTTCTCGATCTTGTCATCAAAAACCCTGTTGATCTGGCTCATCCTAAGATTGTATTTCTCTATAACAGATTCCATTTTTTCAATGACATTCATCGATGCATCAACATCTGCACCGGACCACACATCAATGGGGATAGAATCGATCATTTCGTGCGTCATAGGCGTTCGTTTGTTAATAAGAATTTTCCCTGACGTTTTCCTGCGCAAATTCGTCTTTAACTGCTTTCCGGTAAGGATCTTTTTCAATCTTTTGCGGATGCTTTTCTCTACTATTTCGATTTCATCCGCCTTGTCCTTCTCCAGCCTTTCCCTCTCCCTGAGTTCAATCGAGCGGCTTCTAAAATCCTTTTCCACTCCTCTTCTGGAAAAGACTTTCGCATCTATCACCGTGCCTTCAACACCGGGAGGCACCCTGAATGAGCTATCCTTAACATCCCCCGCCTTATCACCGAATATAGCCCGTAATAATTTTTCTTCAGGTGAAAGCTGAGTTTCTCCTTTCGGAGTAATCTTTCCTACGAGGATGTCTCCTACTTCAACCTCCGCACCAATTCTAACTATACCGCTTTCATCGAGGTTTCTTAAGGCCTCCTCCCCCACATTCGGAATATCCTTTGTGATTTCCTCCTTGCCAAGTTTCGTGTCCCTTGAAACCACCTCGAATTCCTCAATATGTATTGAAGTATACACGTCCTCCTTCACGACTCTTTCACTGACAATAATAGAGTCTTCAAAGTTATATCCTCCCCATGACATAAACGCGACCATTACGTTCTGACCGAGTGCCAGCTCTCCCAATTCAGTCGCAGGGCCGTCGGCAATAATCTGACCTTTCTTGACGATATCACCTTTCATTACAATCGGTCTCTGATTATAGCTAGTATTCTGGTTCGATTTCTTGTATTTTATTAACTTATGGATATATACCTCTTCATCACGATCATCCTTCCCTATTGACCTTATCACTATGCGAGAAGCATCCACGTCTTCAACAACTCCGTCGTTTTGCGCTACTACGGAGACTCCCGAGTCATGGGCAACTACGCCCTCAATACCGGTACCTATCAAAGGCGCCTTTGCTTTAAGCAGAGGCACGGCCTGACGCTGCATATTTGAACCCATTAAAGCCCTGTTCGCATCGTCATGTTCCAGAAAAGGTATCAAGGAAGCGGATACGCTGACAAGTTGGTCAGGCGATACGTCCATGTATTCCACATCCGCGACAGATGCTCTACCGGCTTCGCCCGCTATCCGGACCTCTGCCAGGTCATTGACAAAGGAGCCTCTCTTGTCAATAGGAGAGTTCGCCTGAGCAATAGGATGTTCTCTTTCATCAAGGGCAGACAGATAGGAGATATTCTTCGTAACCTTTCCATTATACACGTGACGGTAGGGCGTCTCTATAAAACCATATTCATTTACCCTTGCGAAAGTACTGAGAGATACAATCAAACCTATATTCGGGCCTTCAGGGGTTTCAATAGGACATATGCGGCCGTAGT
>CAYUYB010000311.1:0-3548 GCA_964449025.1 uncultured Desulfobacteraceae bacterium | reverse complement strand
TCTTTTGATAAGCGTTAGGTATCGTTTTTAACAATAATATAAACATATCTCTTTTAATAGGATCAGAGGTTTCTATACGGCTATAAGAGGTATATGTCATTTTGTTGCTTGAACAAGGGGATTTGAAATGCCCATAATGAGTATAACGGATAAAGACGGCAGGATATATAATTATAACATCCTGAAGGATGCAATCACCATAGGGCGTGGCAAAGACAATGATATCGTCCTTGATGACATCACCATATCCCGCAATCACGCCAAGCTCAAAAAAGCCAATGATGGTTATGTGTTGGTTGATCTGGGGAGTTTCAACGGCACGAAGGTCAATGGCAAATCAATACAATCTACCACATTGCAGCATGATGATCTCATTAAAATAGGCCCCGTAAGACTTATGTTCCTAACAAAGGAGAAGCGAGAGCCATCCGTTATGGATTCTGTGGTAATTTTGCGCGGATTCGACGATGAAAAGGATGATCAAAAGATTGTCAGGAGCAGCTCTCAACCGGGTCCCAGGGACTCAGGTGAACTGCTGTTAAAAAATCCCAGGAGGTCAGACAGTTCGGCTGTTTCCATCCAAGAAGCTCAGGAATTTGAGAAAGATTTCACAAGTCTTGAGAGAAGCAACAAGGTACTCTTTGTCCTTTACGAAATAAGCAGGCAATTGAATTCCTTTAGTAATTTTAACGAGCTACTCAGCAAGATAATGGATCTTATCTTCATGATTATAGAAGCAGATTACGGTTTTCTTATATTAACTGGAGACGAAAATAAAGATGAACTTATTCCGGTTGTGGTGAAATACAAAGACGAGCGGATGAAAAATAAGGGGAAATTGCGGGCCAGCCGGACTATAGTCAACAAGGTTATCAAAGATAAAGTCGCTCTTCTGACATCAAACGCGATGCAAGATTCTCGTTTGAATCACGGGGAAAGCCTTTTTATCCAGCAGATCAGATCCGCTATATGCGTGCCCTTGTGGAAAAAGGATACAATTATCGGCGTCATTCAGCTGGAGAGCACGAGGCTGGATAATCATTTCAATCAGGAGGATCTTCAGCTTCTCCAGACCATAAGCAGCCAGATGGCCATGATAATAGAACAGGTAAGTCTTAACGAACAGATCAAAGAAGAAGAGAGGATGAGGAGTCGGCTGGAGAGATTTCATTCTCCTCAGGTTATAGAGATGATTCTGAAAGGCGGTCAGGAAACAAAGGACGATATCATGGAGCCTAAAGACCTCACCGCCACCATCCTTTTTACTGATATCATAGGGTTTACGCGTCTCTCCGAGAGAATGCCGGCGCGAGAGATCAATATGATCCTGAATCAGTTTTTTTCCAGGATGACCGATATAATCTTCGATTATGAAGGGACACTTGATAAATATATCGGGGATTCGCTGATGGCGGTATTTGGTGCTCCCATCGAGAAGGAAGGGGACGCCGAAAGGGCGATTCTGGCCGCCCTGCGAATGAGACGAGAGCTGATCGCCATGATGGACGATATGGAACCTGGAAAGAGGTTTGATGTACGCATAGGTATTAATACCGGGCGTGTGGTAGCGGGGAACATGGGGTCACCAAAGAGAATGGATTATACTGTTATGGGCGATGCCGTTAACATTGCCTCCAGACTGGAATCAATAGCGCAGCCCAATCAGATATTGATAGGAGAAGAAACATTCAAGCAGGTTAAGGGGAAGTTTAAAATTAATAAAGTGGGGGCGAAGCGTGTGAAAGGGAAAACATCGGAGATAATGGCATATGAGGTTATCGATTAGGCGTCCTGCTCATCAGTCTCCTCGAACCGTGATACGGAGCATGTCCCTTCCTAGAATAAGTTCCCCTTCATACGACCTGCGACAGTCCCTGGATATGTCCGTCTCCAGTACCTCAGGATAAAAATGAACGAGCAATAGCTTTTTGACGCCCGCCAGAGTGGCAATCTGACCTGCGAGCGAAGGTGTAAGGTGCCCTTCCACCGTTTGTCCTTCCGGGAATGAACATTCGAGTATCAGGAGATCGCAACCCTTTGCCAGGTCCATGATCTCGCTACAGTACTCTGTGTCGCCCGAATAGACTACACTTTCCCTTCTTTTGCCATACACGCGATAGGCGAGACTGCCGGGGGAGTGTTTCACGGGTATGGAAAGGATGTCGTAATCTGGATAGGATCTTCTATCAGGTCCTTTGGTGTTCAGTTCCTCAATCGTTATTAATTCGTCGGGTATATCCAGCCATTTTCCATAGACGCTTTGGAGTCCTGCGAGAAATTTTTTGAGCCCCTGCGGACCTGTGATAACAAAAGGTTCTCTGCTCTGCAGGACCTTCGGATTTCGGGTTGCGAAAAGGAAATGTATCAAATCAGCGGTATGATCAGGGTGAAAATGGGTTATAAAGATATGCTCTATTCCATCATGGTCTATGCCCGCCTTTGTTAGTTGTCTGATAGTACCCGGGCCGATGTCGAAAAGTACCACCTTGCGCCCGGCAAATAGAGCCAGAGAGGGTGATGCGCGGTAAGGTAGCGGTGTCCCTGTTCCCGAACCTAAGATCAAAAGATTCATCTTTTGTCCCTTTAATTCTTCATTACCCCAGCGAGGACATTTCGCGATAACTGAGTCCACTTTAGTATCAGCCAATTATCAATGGCCAGGGTGCAATTCCGCTGGGGTCTTGCCAAATATATAAAAATACTTCTCGACAGCTTCAATACTTAGTTCACCGGCGAGCCTTCAACTACTGCAACCCTGTGGGAGACAAGGCTGCGTTTGATTATTGCTCATAAGCTTTAAAGTCAATAAGGGTAAAAGGCAGAGTTGACCGCTTTTATGGATCCGACCTAATGAGTCATAATTATTAAGATAGCGTGGATAACGCCACAAGCCAATGTTATGTATGCAATAACTCTATGAACCTTAAAAAGCGATCTTCTGCCATGAGTCATGGCAAATCCCAGTGCAACGGTAAAAAACAACAAAATAAATGTAATAAGGCCGAATAGTTTTGGTAAGTATGTTGGTATGTGCGAATATACGGAATGATAGCGGTCATCTGAAACCTTTTCTGAAAGGTTGGATGCAAGATATGCGGCTATGGCTTGGGCTTCTTCCTGGCTAATCCAGCTTATATCCTTTTGCCTCATTCTGTTAACAGTAAAATTCCATTGATCAGGAGACTTAGTCGCTTGTTTGATTCTATCGATTCCGTGACACCTTGAACACTTATTTTCCAAAAGTGATTCTGGGATTATGCTATTGTCATTAGGTAAAACATTTACTGTGTAGAAAATTGAAAAAACAAGCGCTGAAAGCAAGGGTATTACTTTTGTCTTCATTTTACCTCCAAAGGTATAGCATCCGAACCAGGGCGCCTGCAAAGGGGTAGACCTACTTTATCTTTTTTAAAAGGCTGATGACCTCGCTATGAGGAACGCGGTCTTTCCGTCCTTCCCTTCCGGCGGCATGTTAGCATCTTTTGATTTGGGCATATCTGATTAAATTTGACGATTTAGGGCTTCAGTCCATTCTTCATCATCAAAGG
>CAYUYB010000310.1:0-3571 GCA_964449025.1 uncultured Desulfobacteraceae bacterium | reverse complement strand
GCTGCATCCATTCGGACGCCGCCTTGCCCTTGATGTTGCCGGCGACACTCTTGATAACAGCACAACCGCGTTCCTGAAGCTGGCCAGAGAGACCTTTGACAAGATCCTTACGGAAGCAAAAGGTGAACTTGGGAAGCGACAAGAGGCGATACAGGGGATGGTTAATCCGCTGTCCGAATCACTCAGACAATTCGAGTTGCACGTCCGTGATATCGAAAAAAACAGACAGGAGGCCTATTACGGGCTTGCCGAGCACTTAAAGACGCTATCAGCAACGCATCAGCAATTACAGAAAGAGACCGCAAATCTGGTCATCGCCCTTCGAAAGCCGCAGGTAAGGGGCCGTTGGGGAGAAATGACCCTGCGACGGGTTGTGGAACTGGCAGGGATGTCCGAACACTGTGATTTTGCGGAACAGGTTACCTCTAATTCGCAGGAAGGGAAGGTCCGTCCCGATCTCATCGTCCGCTTGCCAGCGGACAGGGAGATAGTCGTGGACTCGAAGGTTTCCCTAGAGGGTTATCTGGACGCGGTTTCCGCCGATTCCGATGAACAGCGCAAAGAGGCCATGGATCGACATGCGTCACAGGTCCGCTCTCATATGAACTCCCTTGCCGATAAGCGGTACTGGGAGCAGTTTGACAAGGCCCCGGAATTCGTGGTGATGTTCATTCCTGGAGAATCCTTTTTTGGCGCGGCCGTGGACATGGATAGAAGCATCATCGAGGACGGGCTTGAAAAGCGGGTTGTTTTGGCGACGCCTACGACATTGATTGCGCTCCTAAGAGCCGTTGCCTATGGCTGGCGGCAGGAGAGGATCGCAAAAAACGCTCAGGAGATAAGCGATCTCGGCAGGCAGCTCTACGAGCGCATGAGGATCCTTGCCGAACATATTTCAGAGGTTGGAAAAGGGCTTGAGAAGGCCAATACAGCCTATAATAGCGCCGTGGGATCCATGGAGGCACGGGTCCTGCCGGCGGCACGGCGATTCAAGGACCTAGGCGCCGCGACAGGTTCCGACGTACCGCATATTCAACCTGTGGAGACGACACCCCGTCATTTAACCGCCTCCGAAATCACCGAGGATAGCGAAAAGAAAAAGAAGTAAGGCTGTGGACTCTATCCGACATCTATCCGTTACCGTTATTATTATTGATCCTGAATCCATGCTATCAGCCCATATCCAGAGCTTCTCGTAATCTGCGTCAGTCTGGCAGTCTTCATCCAGGGGCCATTCCTTTTAAAGCAGGGCATACACCGAATATAATCATGGCAATAGATATTATTGAGTTCTTTCCTTCAGGTATGAGGAGCTCCTTTTTGAGGCCTGTTAGGTCGCAGGTCCTTTTGAACATATATCAACGCCGGTTTCAGGAGCTGTGGCTTCATCCTTGACACATAGACATGGATTTTCTTATGATATATCGATACTTAAAAGAATCTATACAGCGCGTTGAAATAAAAAAAGATGAATACAGAGAAAACCTTACAACAGGACATGATGCCCAAGGCAATTATTGAGTTTATCAATGTCTTTATGCGTTCAGTTAATACCGCCCGGCTTTATTCAAAAGGCCACGAACTCCACAAGAAGAATATAGAGCAGCTATATATGAAACTTCTGGAAGCGTTCGGTGAGCATGATTTCCTTTTTTTGGGCTGCTCGAGAGAGGACTTCTTTTTTGAAGGAGTGTTTTTTGAGGCTGGGGACGCCGCTCAGAAAAAATTCCTGGAATTTGCCCACTCACTCAGGATTTCCAGCTTTCTTTTTGATAAGGATATTAGCCTTGAAGAGATTGAGGGATTCATTGAATTGGCTTCCAGAGCCAAACAGGGTCAGGGGGAAGATGTTTCTATGGCCCTCGTACGCGAGCATATCGGGCATGCCAAGATAGGGCTTATGGATTACAGTGTCTTTTCAAGTGCACAGGCAGTGGCGGCTAAGCTATCCCATGGTGCCGGAGATGAATGGCTCTGGAGGCAGCTTATCATCCAGCCTGCCGCGCCTGGGATATTTAGCGTGGACTCGGAAAGGGCGAAGGAATTAGGACGATTGTCGGAAGATATAGAGGAATTGAAAGACATTCTGTTGAAGATGGATGCGGAGATGGTGCAAAGTCAAACCGGGGTCTCTGCTGCCCAACGGGGCATCCTCCTCGGCAACTTTATTCAGAACCTGGGCGATACCCTGGCATCTGTGGATGCGGAAAAGAGAAAGGGATTTGCACTACAGGTTGCAAAGATACTCAACTCCTTGGAACCGGCGGTTAAGATCCAGATACTCGGTTCCTTGGCTCCGGCCTCCGGAGAGGGGGAAAGCGACGATGTCATCCGTGAGATAATCCAGGCCATGGCGGATGAAGACCTTGTTGATCTTCTGAAGGACGCGTTGAAGGAGACAGGAAGCGGTTCCGTGTGTTTCAACAATCTTTTTAATAGGGCCCTGTCAAAACACACAGAGCCTGGTTTACTGTTAAAGCTGGTTCACCGCTCCATGGAAGAGGCACCCGGACAGGGAGAGGCGGGCGATCTGCGGCACTGGCAATTTCTGGAGCAGCTTATTATCCAGCGGGAGGAGACGGATGCGCTTAACGACCAATACTTCAGACAGATAGAAGCTCTTGCCACTTCCATACAGATGAAAGAACCGATGGCGGAGGAAGAGGAGATAAAGAACCTCAAGCAAACCCTATCTCCCGAATTTCTGGCAGAGGCCAAGGCCAGGCTCATAATCGATCTTATGGGGCAGGATGTTGCAGGCCGGGACGCACCGCTCATGGAGTCATTATTGCAGAACCTCAGGGATATTCTGGGGAAATTATTAGAACATAATAATCTTTATACCCTGGGAGAACTTATGCGGGAAGTGTATATGCTCCTTGGCAGTTACACAGAAGATGATTCATTAAAAACGGCAGTCGGTCGCATGCTAACGGCCGCTGAGGTTGGAAAGGTACTTGAATATGGTCTCGGGATGTGCCGCACTTTCAGTCCGGAAGAGACAAAGGTCCTTGACGCTTTTTGTCATCTCTATCCTGAAAAGGCAGGCAATTATCTCCTGGATGTCCTGTTAAAGGAAGGGGTCGACGGCCCCCGGGATAAATGGCTTTATATGACTTTCGTGAGTCTGGGGCCACGCATAAGCATGGTGCTGGCCAGACGACTCCGGGGAGCACCGGAAGAGGCTCTTCCTAAGCTTTTTGACCTCGCAGCGCTTTCACATGACCAGTCTCTCTCCTCTTCCGTGGAACAATTTTTGGACCATAAATCTTATGAGGCGCGGTTAGGCGCTGTTAACGCCTTGGGAAAAATCGGATCTGACCGCGGGGTGGATCGCCTGGTGGAAATAGTATCTAAAAAGTCGTGGATAAAGACAAAAAAGATGAAAGAGCTACAGGCGGCAGCTGTTAGATCCCTAGCGGTTATTGGCACAAAGAATGCTATAGAAGCGTTACAGCGGGTAGCGGAACAAGGTTCGCACCAACTCAAGAAACTGTGCAAGGAACTGCTTGCATCCCGGCCGGGAGAGATAAAATAGAGATGCCTGTTGATAACAAAAAAGAAAAGATCA
>CAYUYB010000309.1:0-3578 GCA_964449025.1 uncultured Desulfobacteraceae bacterium | reverse complement strand
CTTTCTCTTTCTATACCGATTATTGCGATAATTGTCGATTATTTTAACCGGAAAACCAAAATGAAGGTCATTGAAAAGGCCATTGAAAAGGGCGTTACCCTTGAAGGCCTGTCCTTGGAGGAAAAGAAGGAACCGCGGCTGCCGTACCGTACCGGGATGATAACCCTGGCCGTGGGGGTAGGGATCGCCATTTTCGCTTTATTCGTGGGGCAAATAGAGGATGAGGCATTTTATCCGTTACTCGGAATAGGGTCCATTCCGGCGTTGATAGGTATCGCATTGATCATCAATGACAAAATCAACTACGACAGGTATTTTAGGCAGGATGTAGATTCGCCTTCATCTTGATCTGGAATGCGGTTGCTTTAAATTCTTTTTTATCCCTTGGCCCTTGAAAACGCAGAGTAAGCGCTAACCATTTAGCTTGTGCTACAGGGTTAGCGAACGGATCAAAATAAGGATAATTCCATATCATTCGGATGATTCATTGCAGTGGCTCGACTTGAGGTCGTCGGTAAAACTCTTTCCGCAGGTAGAATTAATCCTTGACTTCTACTTTATTCGATAATTAGATTATAGTATTAAGCTTATGACGATGGTTTTATGCTATTGCCTGACCGAGAAAAGACTATGGGAAATATAGATCTCATAAAATCAAGCCTGCGAAACTCTCTGGCCACAGCGATCTATGTGGCAATCGTGGCCTTGATAATGCAAAACGCTGAAAAGGTCTTCGGCACGATGAAAGACATCATCGGCCCAATCGCGTTCCTGCTTTTGTTTGTGACTTCAGCGGCCATAACCGGCTTTTTGGTGCTGGGGCAGCCAATTATGCTTTACTCTGATAATCATAAAAGTGAAGCAGTCAAATTATTCATCTATACCGTGGCCTGGTTATTTGTATTCACGGTTATAGCTTTAGCATTGAATCTGTTGGATTGATTACAATTACTCACACCCTAAAAAAGCAGTTCTACCAGCTCAAACCTTGATGACCGCAGGGAGGGGGCAAAAGCCGAACCCTGCTTGATTAGAACACATCTCTATAATAATTCCTCCCCAAACCCTATCGCTTCTAAAATAGGACAAAACGAATCAAACCTTGAATGAAGCTTAAAAACTTTTTATTATAATTAAGGGCAAGTAATATAAATGCAATTTTTTAGGAATAGCTATTTGTAAAGTGAAAAAGGATAAACCTAATATTAATCGAATTCTAGGTGAAAAGCGCATATCCTTGTACTTGTTAAATTTGTGAGTTAAATTCAAGATTATTTCATGGACAAGCTTATTCTTATAATCGGGATTGCCGTTATCCTCGGCTCTTTCGGGGGAAGGATATTCGCCCGGCTTCGAATACCCCAGGTCGTTGGTTATATCATCATAGGGTTTGTCGCTATCTTTATAGGCGAGGTTTGGTTTCATGCGGTTAATTCCGAGGATATAAAAAGGCTTGAGCCGGTCAGCCTTCTTGCGCTGGCGATTACTGGTTTCAATATCGGGGGAGAGCTTAAAAAAGAAGTATTTCAGAAACATGGGAAGGGCCTTGTCATTCTCGTACTGAGCGAGGGCATAACCGCAGCTCTTTTGGTTACCATCTTAACTGGACTGGCTATGTGCCCATGGAGCAGGTTCCCGGACGATGGGATCATTCAGGTCCTGACCCATGGTAACTGGCCCCTTGCCATGCTTTTAGGGGCCATTGCCTCAGCCACTGCCCCCGCCGCAACCATGGACGTTATCTGGGAATACAAGACCCGGGGAATCCTCACCACCATAGTCACGGCCATCGTTGCCCTTGACGACGGGCTGGCATTGCTCCTTTTTGGCATTGCGTCCTCCGTGGTGGACCTTTTATCCGGAAACGCGGGTTTTTCCGTGATGAATATGCTTGGCAAGTCACTTTACGGAATCCTGGGTTCTATAATATTGGGCGCCCTGGTGGGTTCTGCTTATGCTCTAGTCTTAAATATCTTTTACAGCCGGGATATGATCCTTCCTTTGTGTATCGGCAGCCTTTTATCCATTATCGGCATATCTAATTATATGGGGCTTGACCTTATCCTGGCAGCCATGAGCAGCGGTTCCACGGTGGTCAACCTCGCGCCGCGAAGGAGCCGAGAGGCATTTGATCAACTATCAAGATTCGCACCCCCCATCTTTGTTATCTTCTTTGTGCTGGTGGGTGCCCGACTACAGCCCAAGGCTATGTCCGCCTGGATGATCGTGCTTGCGGTGGTATATCTTATAGGTAGAACAGGCGGGAAATATCTTGGGGCTTACTTCGGCTCCAAATTAGGAAGACTGCCGCCAAAGGTCCAGAAATATCTCGGTTTCTGCCTCTTCTCCCAGGCAGGTGTTGCCATAGGCCTGGCCATTCTCGCAGGCCACCGCTTACCCCCTGAAACAGCGCAGTATATCATCCTGATAATCACAGCCACTACTTTCCTGGTACAGATTATTGGTCCCCCCAGTGTAAGGTTTGCCATGTTAAAGGCGGACGAAGTCGGAAAGGATGTCACCGAGGAGGATCTTCTGGCCTCCTACCACGTCCGCGAATTAATGAATTCCAAGCCGCCGACGTTAAAGGTTAATTCTCCCCTGAAACAGGTGCTCAAGACAGCCGCAGAGACAGATTCCCTTTTCTTTCCCGTGGTGGATGAAGACTCGCGCTTGGTCGGCATGATTTCCTACCTGGACATCAAGAACTTATATGTGATAGAGGGTCTGGAAAGCCTGGTTCTGGCCTCTGATCTCATGGAAAAGATTCACGCATCGACAGTTCCCCAGGCCCGGCTTATGGACGCCCTGGAGAAGATGAGAGAGGTGGGTGTGGAAGTCCTGCCCGTTGTCAGCACGGATAAGGACCCTCGCCTTGTCGGCATGATCGAGCACAGGAAAATTCAGCAAACCCTCAATAAAGAAATTATTGAAAGAAGGCGTGAAGACACATAAAGACGACTTAATATTCCTTCACCCGGTTCAGTCAATATGGGATAACGGAGTACAACAAAAACAAAACATTCCATTAAAAAGAGGATAAAAGTATGGGTATAAGAGCTAAGATTTTTTCGGGATTCTTGATTTTAGCCACTATGCTGGCGGTTGCAGGGATATGGTCAATATATGAATTGAGTAATCTTGGTGCATCTGTGCAAAAGCTATTGGATGATAATTATAAGAGCATTAGCGCTGCTAAGACAATGATTGAGGCCCTGGAAAGAGAAGACAGCGCGGTCTTGCTGCTCATATTAGGCAACTGGGATGAAGGACGATCTATTATGGATTCAGCAGACGAGTTATTTGAAGAAGGCTATAAAATCGTTGAGAAAAATCTGACAATCCAAGATGAAAAATCATATGTGGACAATATAAGAGCGAAGTATGACTTGTATAAAAATCTATGGGTTAAGCCGATTGTCGGCACAGATCGCGAAAGGGACCTGGACTGGTATTCGAACAAAGTGCATAAATCATTTTTGGAGGTAAAGGCCTCTGTACAAGACTTGATGAACATGAATGACCGGGTAATGTATCAGACAGCCTCTAATCTAAAAGACAGATCAAACAGGGCGATC
>CAYUYB010000308.1:0-3580 GCA_964449025.1 uncultured Desulfobacteraceae bacterium | reverse complement strand
TATGGTCCTTGACCTGGAATAGGTGGTGATCCTGGTTATCTCCGGGAATTTTCCCTTAAGAAAATTCAGGATCTCCACTAGGTCTTCTGTCTTGACAATAAGATTATCGGCATCCTGTAGAAAACAGGTCCCTGTACCGTAGTGGAGCCACATCGCCATGCTTCTGTAACTATCACTGAAACCGTCGTGACTGTTAAAAATATAGCTTATTACCTCTGAATTGACCTCTCCACTGTTTCCCAGCGTCCACGAAATAGCCTTTATGTCTTCAATCATATCCCTAGCGGTCTGGATATCCTCTTTGATCTCCTCCACACTTCTTAAGGAAAACTTCCTGCCCTTGTATACCGGACAAAAAAGACAGCGATTCCAGGGACAATTTCTCGTTATTCTTAAGAGAAAACTCCTTGCCTCGCTGGGAGGCCTTATAGGTCCCTGTTCAAAATTCAACTCCTCTTTCATCTTAAAATGACCTTTTTAAATAAGTACTATAGTCGATAGGGGGTCAGGGCCGCAACCTAAACCTAATATTATGCGGTCATGATCCTTTTTTCAAGGTGATATCGCGAGAGGACCAGTGAAAAAGTGAATTTCTGATTTAAATGGATATAACGGAGAAGCTCTAAAAGATAGCAGTCTTCGTGGCATAGAATGGATTTGTAACTACTCTGGAAAAGATGTCCATATCTGTTATGCCGTCAGTTTAAATCGATCACATAACAGGTAAGCAGTCTTTTCAGCATGGTCGAGATCTGAACAACCCCTGTTCTCAACAAAAGATGAATCAGCAGACCCGCCTTTCCGGTATCATGTTTATTTTTTAAAAGTGATAAACAAACCGTAGATTTAGTCGTGATCCCTCCGGGCGATTTTCCGCAGAGGTCTCAAAGTAGGCATTGAAAAACAGATGCGCGTCCGGGGAGATGTGGTACAATCCCCCGGGTCCGATCGCTAAGACCTGTTCCTTCCTCCCCGCTACCTCATTGCCGTCTACTTCAGTATCGGTGATCTGTTTTAGATAATAGCCGTTAATCCCTGCTCGAAAACGACCGGGCAAGATTTCATAGGCCAGGGAAAAGTTGGCGTGAATGGCCTGTCCCGCCCGTGTTTCCGAGGCACCCACAAAGCCACGGTTAGGTTCGTCATTTTTATCGTTCCATAGATAATGAATACGGGCACTGGCGGTCAATCGCGGTTTGATAAAAAGAGTGCCCGCCCAATAGGGATTAAAGGAGAAAAAATTACTGCCCGGGTTGAGTTCGCGATTTCTGTCATATTTACCGGTTGGAAGGATACATTGAAATTCCACTCGTTGCATGAATTTGGGTCCCTCAGGACCCATTATGGGGTCCCATTGCAGGTAAGGCCCAATCAGGAGGTCGCCGAAGCCTGACCCGTTATCCTGAGGGAATGGGCCGGCAGTATTATAATCAAG
Organism: uncultured Desulfobacteraceae bacterium; assembly: GCA_964449025.1. Taxonomy (GTDB): domain Bacteria; phylum Desulfobacterota; class DSM-4660; order Desulfatiglandales; family HGW-15; genus CAYUYB01. The sequence continues at coordinate 2,145 of CAYUYB010000308.1, read as the reverse complement.
ATCCAGGACAACATAAGGTACAATCACATCCACTCCCCATTTACCTCCCAGCATAAGTCCTGAATTAGATTGATAAATAAACTGGGTGAGGCTGATCCAGGCCCCCAGATCCTCGCCCGCAGACGGGGGCAGCAAGGCATTTCCGTCAACATCCTTAAACTCGTCCGAACTCCAGTACTGCGCATACTGGACCACATAGGTGCCGGTTCCGGCTGGCAACCCTCCGTCCAGAAAAGTTGTAAAACCCAGATTGACAGAGGGCAAATCATAGGCACTGGAGGTCATGGATCCGGCAAAAATCAGAATAATTCCTCCCAACAATCCGATGACTTTTTTCGTTTTCATGCTTTGGCCTCCTTTATGTTTCAGTTCGAGACTAAGTCCTTGAACGCAATATTATACTAATCCGCCAAGCGGCTTGTTACAGGATGAGAAAGTATAGGTAACTGAAAATCATATGTCAATGCCAATGCACTTGTTTTATGGAAAGGAATCACGTCTTCAGACGATCCGAGTCAAATAATGGGAGTCGAGAGTGTACAGGGAGGTTTACAGTGTAAAGGTATAATAAAAAGCTGGTTAGAGCGCAGCAGCGTAACCTCCTCTCTACGCTAGCCTCTTTCGCTTGCTTGCGCCATTGACCAATTTGATTTGCATGTGCCCCAAATTCACTGAAAAGCTAAGCTAATGTCTTTTCTCCTTTAATGGGTTCCAGCGCTACCCTTGCTTTAAAAGCGCTATCGTGGACCTTTCGCATATTCCTTGCCATATCCATCCTCCTAATTGATATGGCAGGCTAACATCCACCTTATCCCCTTGCGCAGTCTTTGGGAGCATTATAGTGCACTCTTTTCACTGCGCGATGCACACGGTTCTGTGCGAATCTAATAAAAAAGAGGCTGTGCCTATGAGACTTAAGGGAGGCTGTGTATGAGGGCTTTTTGCAACATCAAGAATTGCCGGATTGAATGTGGTATGAATGAACATACATTATTAACATTATTCTATGTTAATTTTTAACAGTATTTTCATATAATATCAGTAATATTTATTGGTTCAAACCCATAGTCTTTCATTTCAAGCTCCGGGCTCCTAGTACCTTTCTAAAATCAGGTTTGAGAACCTCCTGCGTTTCTTGGAAAAATAACTCATTCTAAAGGACGGTCCCCCATAAGAGGCCTCCTTTCCAAGGGAAAAGACATAAGGCGACGATTCGAACAACAAGTTTAAGCCGCACGATATTATAAGCCGGGCGCATAACACCATCAATAACACCAGGCCCGGTTACAGCAGCATGGGCCCTTTCCAAAAGGGGATAACATGAGTGTAAATTCCGGAAAAGATAAGCCTCTCCGCAGAAAACATTGTTGACATGGCAAAATAATTTATGCGAATAATTATATATGTCAAATATGACATATATTTTACTATACATCTCTTTAATATGAATACTGCACAATTAAGGAAAAGATATAGATGAGCAAGATAGGCCCCTTCAAATGGGTGGTGTTCGTGGTGGTAGGAATGTTGCTCTTACTACCCGATTATAAAGTGCTTGCCCGGAGCTCCGGCCAGGTGATCATCTTCCATGCCGGAAGTCTTACCATTCCCCTTTCCCACATGGAAAAGGAGTTCGAGGCAATGTACCCTGGTGTGGATGTGCTTCGGGAGGCCGGCGGGAGCCAGAAATGCGCAAGAAAGATCATCGACCTCAAGAAACCCTGCGATATTATGGCATCCGCGGATTACAAGGTGATTGACAGACTACTTATCCCCAACTACGCAGATTGGAATATCCATTTTGCCACCAATCAGCTTGTCCTCTGTTACACGGATAACAGTAAATACGCGAGTGAAGTGAACGATAAGAATTGGTACAACATTTTGGCCCGAAAGGGAGTTATATGGGGTCACGCGGATCCGGACCTTGACCCATGCGGCTATCGAGCTCTCATGGTCTTACAGCTTGCGGAGAAGTATTATAAGGTACCCGGTCTTTACGATAAAACGGTTGCGAATCGTCCCAAAGAGAATATCCGGCCTAAATCTGTGGAACTGGTTTCTCTTTTGCAGACCGGGAACATGGACTACGCCTGGGAGTACCTCTCGGTAGCCGTGCAGCATGAACTGGAATACGTAATTCTT
>CAYUYB010000307.1:0-3602 GCA_964449025.1 uncultured Desulfobacteraceae bacterium | reverse complement strand
TTTTTAAAAAACGGCACACTGGACGATATATCGTTCTTCTCGGAAAACATATGGACAATCCACATATTGAGCGCAGAGATAATGATAATCGCCACTGTCTTTTTATTCTGCAGAACGCGGATGGATGCATCTAAATGCACCGGTTGCGCGTCCTGCGTGTTAAATTGCCCTACATGTACCCTTGAATCTGAGGACAAGGGAAACCTTCGCATATTCAGTTATTCCCATTATCAATGCATATGCTGTGGTTCCTGCGTTAATGCCTGTCCTGAAAATGCGGTTGAATTACGGCATGAGATAAGCGTGAAGAGGTTGTTCCAGATCCTTGCCAAACAGGAGGTCAGATCGGTTGAGCTTCAATCATGCAAGAGATGCGGGAAGCTCTTTGTGCCCGAACCACTAATGCAGAAGATAAATAGGATATTTACCGAGGAATATCTCCAGCTCTGCCCGGATTGCAGAAAGATAACCAGGGGCGAATACATAAAAAGAATATCGCCTTGGCACCATATAAGTCCAGGCAATGTCCCTGACCATGAAAAACCATTCAGAAGTTATGGAAAGGAGAATTAAAATGGCAACAGATACAGATAGAGAAGGTATCTCCACGGCCGAGAGCCTACGTAAGACCAGGACCTACGGCAAAATCAGATGCCATAACCCAACATGCATGGAAAGGCTTGAACCAAAAAAAGGGGATAAAACCATAAAATGTCCCACCTGCGGGATGGAATTCCGCCTTTCATGGGTCAAAGAAGGTTTTCCCAGGATCCGTGGGCCTGTATGGGATGTCGACAGGAGAATTGCGGACGAGGCCTTTGCCAAGAAGATGCAAAATAAGACAAAGGAGGGGTAATAAAATGGCTTTAAAAAGAAAAATCGCATATATCGATCTCGCGTCAGGGAACATTGAGACAAAACCGATTCCCTTGGAGGTCCGGAAAAAGTTCTTGGGAGGTAGGGGGCTGGACGCATATCTGCTTTACAATCATACTAAGAAGGGATGCGATCCGGTGGGTCCGGACAATACCCTTATGGTAAGTGGAGGGATACTTACCGCAACGTGCGCCTCCGCAACCGCCAGGACCCATGTTATGGCCAAATCGCCGCTTACCGGCTTACTGGGAAGTGCCAATATGGGTGGGTTTTTCGCCCCTGAGATGGCGTGGGCCGGCTTTCATCATCTGGTGATCAAGGGAAAGGCCGAACATCCTGTCTACATCTTTATCCACAACGGAGAGATCGAGATACGTGATGCCAGGGACATATGGGGGCTGAGCGTTACTGAAGCCCAGTGGGCCATTCGTAAGGACCTTGGTGATCAGGAGGTCAAGAGCATGGTCTGTGGGCCTGCCGGAGAGAACATGGTCGCCTTTGCCAACGTAATGACAGGGATCAAGAACTCAGGCGGACGAACCGGAATGGGATGTGTCATGGGATCAAAGAATCTTAAAGCAATTGCGGCAAGGGGCACCATGGATATCAAAATCGCTCATCCGGTAGAGGCCCTTGAATTTAACAAGCGTTTTATAGATCAGATTACCAGCGCCAAGGTCAATCAGACCCAGGCGACACTCGGTACCCCCTTTATCTGGGGGGCGACCAACTCGTGGGGGGGTATAAGATCTAGGAACTTTCAGTACAATCAATGCGAGTATGCCGATGACATCGAACCTGAGAGGTTAGATGAGATATGCGAGGAGACTATGGGCCCATATCATATGACAGGTTGTTTCGGCTGCCAGGTCCACTGCCGGGCGCAGTACAGGATACCTGACGGGCCATATGCCGGCGTATATGATGAAGGTCCCGAATACACATCCCAGGGTGCCTTCGGCGGAGAAACCGATACTCCTAGGGCCACAACCGTGCTTACTGGAAACCATCTCGTGGATCAATACGGTATGGATAACCTGGAGACGGGAAGCCTTATCTCATGGGCGATGGAGCTGTTTGAACTAGGGATAATAACCAAAAAAGAGACAGACGGTCTGGATCTCAGTTTCGGCAATGATGAGGCGGTCCTTGAAATGATACACCGGATTTGCCATCGAAAAGGCTGGCTGGGCGACACCCTGGCCAGGGGAGGGATCAAAGCATCCCAGATAATCGGAAAAAATTCCTTTGATTACCTGATACAGGTCAAGGGCATGTCCAATCTTCACTCCGACGAAAGGGCCACCCCTGCCCTTGCCCTGAATGTCGCCACGGCATCGAGGGGTTCCGACCACCTAAGGAGCAGGCCGGCTATCGATTTGTACCACCTACCCGAAGAGGTCCTGAGGAAGATATACAGCAGCCCCATCCCTTATGACGGACCTCTGAGTTCCGAACATACCGAATACGTGGGTAAACCATGGCAGGTCTACTGGCAGGAAAACTGTTATATGGCCGTTGATTGCCTTGGTATCTGCAAATACCATACCACCTTCCTGGGCGCCACTTTGCCCAATTTTGAAGATTGGGCCAAGGTACTTTACTATAACACGGGTCTCGAGATGAGTCCGGAAGATATATGGCAGATTGCACGGCGATGCAACATGATAGAAAGGCTTTTTAATAACAGGGAAGGTCTTACGAGAAATGATTTGGTCAAGGGTGATATGCTGAATCACCGTTATTTTGATGAGCCGACCCGGCGCGGGGCCCCTGATGTTGTGGGGAGAGTCATTGAAAAGGATAAGTTCATTAAGATGATTGATGAATTCTACGAGCACAAGGGTCTTGACAAGGAAGGTCAGCCCAAAGGCGATACACTCAAAGATCTTGGTATTGAGAATGAGCCGAGTCATCTTCTATAAATCTTTCTGGGATATGAGGAAGGAGTAAATAAATGGCTAAAGCCCTATATATAGATTATCAAAAATGCACAGGATGCAGGCTTTGCGAATTAGTATGCGCGGTTATGCATGACGGTATTTCCAACCCTGCAAGAAGCCGGATAAAGATCATAAAGTGGGAGGCCGAGGGGCTTTATATCCCAATGACTTGTCAGCAATGTGAAGACGCACCGTGCATGAATGTGTGCCCTGTAAAGGCAATCTCCCGTGATGAGGAGCTTGGAAGGGTCGTCGTGGATTATAATGTGTGTATCGGCTGCCGCGCCTGCGTTGCTGCGTGCCCATTCGGCGCGATGAACTTTAACCCAATCGATAAAAAGGTATTCAAGTGTGACCTTTGTGATGGAGACCCCCAATGTGTACGCTTTTGTGAAGAAAAGGCGGTTGATTTTGTGGAAGTCGAGGATATCAGTATCCTGAAAAAGCGAGAAGCGGCCGAACGATTATCCAATGCGGGTAAAGACGCCGCAGCGCTTATGGCACAGATATAAAATATAACAAGATTACGCCCCTTTTCCAACTGGGGAATCGAGGAATAGCCAAAACGGTTTTTCAATCCTTCAGCGGGTATTTTTGACGGCTGATTTAGAATCGAAACACCTTTTACCTCCGCGACCCTGTCCCATACTTGACGATCGACCCCGGTTGATAGTGTCAACGTGCCTGTATTGTTAAAAACCGAGAAACTGATAATACTGCTATGGCTTTGTTGCCATTAATCCAGCACGAACAAATCCACTACCTTATGACTAAAGGACGATA
>CAYUYB010000306.1:0-3622 GCA_964449025.1 uncultured Desulfobacteraceae bacterium | reverse complement strand
GACATTATCACGTGCATAGCATACTGCATGAAGGCCATCATACTTCCGACCTGCATGGTCCCTAGGTCTACGCGATGGGCGCCGAACCACAGAACGGCCAGTATTACTCCGTTCATGATCAGCATCATTCCTGGCATCATAATCACCATGATACTATTTATGAACAGGGTAGTGCTGGTCAAATCCTTATTGTTATTGTCGAATTTAGCCTCCTGGTATTTCTGGGAGTTGAAGGCCCGGATCACCATAAGGCCTGTGAGTATCTCGCGGGTGACCAAGTTCAGTTTGTCAAATAGTTTTTGTATTGTCTTGAATCTGGGTATAGCGACATAAAACTCAATGGATATCAATATTATTATCATTACCACTCCCAGGGCAATGATCCATAGCATTGAAACGTCCACTCTGAGCACCATTATTAAGGCCCCAATGCCCATCATCGGGGCATAGAAGACCATTCGGAGCATCATCACGAGAAACATCTGTATCTGCTCGATGTCGTTTGTGGTCCTAGTGATAAGGGAGGCGCTGGTGAACCTGTCGAACTCGATATTGGAAAAATGTTCCACCTGGCTGAAGAGCTTGTGCCGAGTATCCCGAGCAAAACCCGAGGCGATACGTGCGGAGTAAAACCCCACGGTTATTGAACACGCGGCGCCCAGTAACGCGAAAACTAACATGACTCCGCCTCTGGATAGAATATAGCCGCTCTGCATTCGCCCGATTTTAAGTCCCACGGCCTCGTATTCAGAGCCGATATAGTTGATGGCGGTTTGAATCCTTATTCCCTCAGGGATCTGTGAGGCATTTCCCTTGATCGTTTTTATGAGAGTGGCGCGTTCACCCGGAGGTAGTTGAACAAGATAGGAAAACGGATCGGTGTCACCCGCCGTACTTGTTTGCCCGTTGAATGATGAGATGCCTTTTTCCTGTATAGTGGATAACATCATAAGGGGGGTCATAAATATATTCTTTAATCTCTCAAGATCTGTTTTATCTCGGGTATCAAGGATATAAAGGGATTCGCTGCTGAGTAAGGGATATTTTTTTACGTAGGTTTCGTAATCCGTCGCGGAGAGTTCCTGCGTGTGCAGGAATAGGTAGCTTTTTGCAATAAATTCCTTATCCGTCTCATCCATGAAGAGCTGGACCCTTTTCATGATGCTTGAGCGTATTACCTCGGGCACGGCATCTATTATGCCGTTTTGCTGTATGCCTATATTTACGATCCTGGAAAGATAATTAGGCAGTGCGAGATCGGACATAACCTGGAAAAAAAGCAGGATAAAGATGATAAAGATGCTCCAGAGAAAAGGCCTCAGAAATTTCATCAAATTAAGCATTAGAATGATTTCCTTGAGAAGGTGTCGTGGTCAGTTAACTGAATAAAATGGTACCTGTAACTATAATTGTCAATTGAAATATAAGGATCACATGTTAGATATTGACCAACAATCTTTAGCTATTTAGGTGTTCAGCAATGTCGGAATCTTCTTCAATGGCGGGAATATGACAGAAGGGTACGGGGCTAATGGCCAATTTATAACTGCGATGAGCAGCCAGGCCCTTGTTAAGCTTCAGAGGTTGTGAAAGCGCATTACCAGTGAGGCTGGTTTCCTATGCGGGGACCCATTACTTCCAGAGTGTCAGACACAACAACGAACACATTCGGGTCTATGTCCCGTGCCAGCCGCTTAAGCCTGGGGATTTCTCTGAATGTGGTAACGGTATAAAGGATCTTCATCTCCTGTCCAGTGAAGCCTCCTCGGCCGTCTATGATGGTTACTCCCCTATGGATTTTTTCAATAATCTCCGCGGAGATCTTTTCCCACTCGGGGGAGATGATAAATACCGCTTTTCTCTGACTTAAACCTGTGACAACAAGGTTAACAACAGAAGAGTTTACGTAGACATATATCAATGTGTAGAGGGCCTTCTCCAGAGAGAAAAGAAGAGCGCCGCAAAGAAGTATAGCGGCGTTGAAGGCAATAATAGTCGTTCCCAGACGGATGGAGAAACGTTTAAGAAGGATTACCGAAAGGATATCCAACCCTCCGGCCGAACCGAGTGACCTGAGAATTATCCCCGATCCCAAGCCCATGACAATACCGGCCAGGATGGAGGCGAGTAATTCGTCGTTAACAGGTATGGTAACTTGTGTCCATGCCAAGGCCGATGAGAAGAAGATCATGCCGGCAATGCTGTAAAGAAAGAAACGACGGCCCACATACAGCCATCCAAGCGCGAATACCGGGATATTGAATATGAAATAGAGCTGGTATACCGAAAGAGAAGGGGACAGATAATGGATAAGCAAAGATAAACCGGTAAATCCCGCACCGAAGAACTCCTGTTTAATAAGGATCCCGTTTACGGCGATACAGCATATGACACTCCCCGCCGCGATAAGGATAAGGTTCCAGATTATCTGTCTGGCGTGTGAGAGATTCGGTTCAAAGGAGGGATAAGCCATTTTATCTCCTTGCGTGTTTGATGATTATTTGACTTACTTCGACATTGATGGTCGACGATTGGGCGTGCTAGGCAACATAATTAGAATAGTAACGTCAGAAGATCTTTTGAAGCCCTTTTGTTGCGGTTAAACTCCAGGCCGGTGTTGATTCTTTTGAGACAGCCAAGAAGGGTCTGGCTTTAAATAATGGTTTTGATATAGTTCTGAAGCGTCTCGCTATCCTTATTACTCATCTCACCAAATTTGACGCCCATGCCGGCCGGACGCGTGCCCTTGGTTTCCCCCTTTTTATTTGCCCACGCGACGGAACATTTTATTTTTAGAGGATCGGGGATCCCGGGAAGTTGAAGCTTGAGCAGTATTGTTTCATCCTTGGGAAGAGGCGTGGATGTCTTTATGAAAAGGCCTCCGCCGCTTATATTGGATGTATATGCTTTAAGGAAGCTGTTTTTATCAGGGTAGGAAACCGAGAGGCTTTTTGCGATTCGTTCCTCGGTCCTTGCTGAAAAATCCATCACCCTGTCGATCATAGTCTTAAACCTTATTACGACAGCGACAAGAATTGATCTGAAATCCGACGATAGTTTGTTAAATTCCTGATCGAGGGTGTCCCGCTCGACTACGCCTACGGTGACTTCTCCTACGGCCGTGGCTGTTGCGGATCGCTTTATCCCCCCGATAAAGCTGAGTTCGCCGAAAACTTCACCTTCTTTGAGTAATTCTAATACGAACCTTTTCTCGCCTATGGTCCTGGAGATCTCCACGGAGCCTGAGAGTATCACATATACCCAGTCTCCAGAACTTTCCTCCTTAAATATGATTTGCCCGTCGGAATAAGTCTCCTCGGATGCCAAAGTAAACATGGAACGTCCCCTTCTTAAGAATCACCCATGAATCTTAATATTTTATTGTATACACAAGTATATAATTTCCACAATCTTTAAATAAAGTATAGCATAATTTTCTAATAAAAGCTAATCTGTAATCAATAGTGTTCAATTTATATCGAATATCAGGGCGATCTATCCGTGCACAGAATCATGGTTCTGGAAAACAGGATTCAGGAATACGCCTGGGGCTCAAAGGCGTTTATTCCTGAGCTTACAGGGGAATCATCACCAGCGAAAAAACCCAAGGCTGAGATGTGGA
>CAYUYB010000305.1:0-3633 GCA_964449025.1 uncultured Desulfobacteraceae bacterium | reverse complement strand
CATTATGGAGCTTGAAAAGAAAATAAACAGAAGAATTATTATTTTATCCCAAAAGGATCTGCATATGGAACAATATATCATAAGTACATGAATTTATCATGGGATGACGAGTGGTGTTCCATCATCAAGGCGTCAATCAACATTCTATAATACCGTTTAACTTAACCTAACCGCTTTTATAAAATCTTTAGAAATATTGTTTTTGTTTTGACATTAGATTGCTATATTTGATATATATTCTTATAAGTATTGTAGATTTAAAAATATACTGTAAAAATAATCGGGATAGATCATTAGATAGATGACGGGAAAGAGTACAAGGCTGGATATGGTTGTGGGATTTGTTATAACCCTGTTTTTCCTGATTATTTCCAACCGAAATGTGTCTCCTATAGAGAGGATTGAGAAGCAACTTTATGACATCGGGACGAGATTCGCCGTCGCCGATTATATAAGCGCTGATAAGATAGCTGTTATAGATATAGACGATAAAAGTCTGGCTGATATCGGACCGTGGCCATGGCCCAGACATGTTATAGCGGAGATGATAGGTCTCCTGCATGAAGAGGGAGCAGGCTTGATAGGAGTGAATATCCTCTTTAGCGAGAATAATCTGAGCGAGGGTGTTAAGGAAATTAAGAGGTTTCGTGAAAAATACAGCGCCTATCCCCCTGCTGATGAAAACATTTCGCTTAAAAGCTGGGTTGTAGAGGGTCTTGATCTGATTGAGAAAAGACTGGACAGCGACTCTATCCTTGTCGAAAGTGTCAAAAGGAGCGGGAACATTATCTTGCCGCTGTCGTTGAAAAAGATAGACTCCCGCCAGGATTCTGAGAGTAAGGACCATCCATATCTGGCAAATAATTTTCTTAACAGTGCTCATATGTCTTATTCCTTTAAGAAAGATATTGAGGTAGAAGCACCTGTATTCCCCTTTAGAGAATTAGCGCAAGCTGCCGCTGGTTTAGGACATGACGATCTGTCATCTGATAGCCTTATGGACGGCAGGGCACATCCCATTTATCGAGACTATAAAGGCGATATTTTGCCTTCTTTTCCCTTGAGGCTGGGGATAGCCTATTTCAACCAACAACCGGCGGAGGTAATTGCGGAGGAAGACCAAATTAAACTAAAAGGCAGGTCCATACCCCTTATCGGAGGGGAGATGCTTGTCAGTTTTAAGGACAGCCAGAAGATATTCTCCCGGTTCTCGTTTTCGGATATGCTCACTAATAAACACGAGCGGTCGAAGATGAAAGGAAAGATCGTCATAATAGGTTTTAACCACTCAGCCAGCAGCGTAGCGGATACTTCCATGTCTCCCCATATGCCTGAATCTGAGCTAACCGCTCACATACTTGCGAACATAATCAATTTCAGCCCGGTTGCCCGTCCCGGTCATGTATTATACATTGAAACCCTGATGATCCTTTTGGCTGGCATATGGGCATCGGTGTTTTTGCCTGGCCGGGCGCATCGGTCAACAGGGATTATATTGACAACAGGCTCCGTTTTTCTTGTGCTTTTAGGGGGAGTTATAGTACTTTCCTTTACGGGGGTGTGGTTTAAGACCGTTTGTATATCAGGGTGTATAACAGCCATATTTCTCTATCTCTTTGCCAAGGCAGCAGTTGTATATGGGGCGTTCGCAAGCGAGCCCCCCTATATAAGCCGATTACTGGGGCTTGACCTCCAAAACCAGGAGCGCTTTGATCTTGCCTTTGAGAAGTTTAAAAGACTCCCTCTGGATGGCCAGACAAAAAACCTTATTTACAGCTTGGGTCTTGAATTCGAAAAGAGAGGGCTTGCCGGAAAGGCAGTTGCAGCTTATGAATATATCAATAAAGAAGGAGGTTTCAAGGATCTTGACGATCGCATACCTAGGCTGAAGGCATTGGATAAGTCTTCAACCCTAGCTAGTTACGGTTCGGCTAAGGGAGCGGATGCATTGATGTATCCCGGGGGAGATGGAAGGGCCGTGATCGGGCGTTACAAGATATTAAACGAACAGGGGAAGGGCTCTATGGGCATTGTTTTCAAGGCACTGGATCCTAAAATAAACCGCCTTGTAGCGCTTAAAACTATTCATTTCTCCGAAGAATTCGACGACGAGGTAATCAAGGAGATCAAGGAACGCTTTTTCAGAGAGGCGGAAATAGCAGGTCAGTTATCGCATCCATCTATTGTGACCATCCATGATGTAGGTGATGATGGCGATTTTACCTATATGGCCATGGAGTTTTTGGAGGGAGAGAATTTAAATAAGTATACAAGCAAAGAAAATCTTTTTCCTCTAAGAAAGATTCTCGATATCGTGACCCGTATTGCAGTAGCCCTCGACTATGCACATAAGGAAAATGTTATTCACAGGGATATTAAACCTGCTAACGTCATGCTTCTAAAAAATGGAAAAATCAAGGTTACTGATTTTGGGATCGCAAAGGCTATTTCGTCCTCTAGAACAAAGACAGGTGTAATCCTGGGTACTCCCAATTATATGTCTCCCGAACAGATCATGGGCCAAAAGATAGATTTGAGATCTGATATCTTTTCTTTGGGAGTCGTGTTCTACCAATTGTTAACAGGCGAATTACCGTTTCATGGTGAGAACCTCAGCGGTCTCCTCTATCAGATAACGCAGATAGCGCATCCCTCTCCCAGGAATATTAATCCTAAGATCCCTAAAGTATGTGAGCAGATACTCAATAAAGCCATGGCCAAGGATCCTAATAAGAGATTCGGATCCGCCGGAGAATTTGGGAGGGTGACGAATGCACTGGGAGTGAAAATAGATCAGATAAGAGGAGGGCGGTCTTTCAACAAATAATTTTTATAGAAGGTGTTAAGGCACCTTTGGATTGGAGTGATTTTGAATATAAGATCATGCGGCATAACCGATGTAGGCTTGAAAAGGGACGGGAATGAGGATGCGTTCTTTGTGGAAGACTCTCTAGGTTTGTACATAGTGGCAGATGGTATGGGAGGGCATCTTGCGGGCGAAGTTGCCAGTCGGGTTGCCGTAGAGATGATTAATGGGGCTTTTCGCAAATGGATTAAAGAAGGAGCCAGTGAAGAAGAGATTTTCGGGGAACCCGATGCCTCCCTTTCTATGGAGGGCAACTATCTGCTAGGCGCCATAAGGCTTGCCAATCGGGTGGTATACGAAATGGCCCTGGAGCATAAGCAATACCAGGGAATGGGAACAACCGTTGCGGCCCTGTTTGTTACCCCAACCATGATCATCTCAGCGAATGTGGGCGATAGTCGAATATATCTGATGCGTGATGGAGATGTGGAGAGGTTGTCAAGGGATCACTCCATCGTGGGAGAGCAGGTTGAAATGGGTATGATGACCGAGGAGGAAGCGGGAAATTCTTCAATGAAGCATGTGCTCACAAGAAACCTTGGTTCTTCAGAAGAGGTTGAGCCGGATATCTTTGAAATAGAGCCCTCAGATAAAGATTATTTTATTTTGTGTTCGGATGGTGTTACTGACCTGTTGAGTGATGAAGAACTACTCAATCTGAGTATGGAGTCGGAGGCTCCGGAAGACCTTTGCGAGAAGATTATGGACACAGTTTTAAAGCGCGGTGCTCATGACAACACAACCATTATTTCTTTATTATTAACGGA
>CAYUYB010000304.1:0-3635 GCA_964449025.1 uncultured Desulfobacteraceae bacterium | reverse complement strand
CGCTGAGCTATTTCAATAAATCTTTTACTCTTTCCAGTAATTCCGGGCACCTTGGAATCAAAAAATATCTCTCCCAAAATGTGTTCCAGTGAATATCCAACAATATCCCAAAGGCTGTAGCTGGTTATAAGGACGAGATCCGCAATATTATCGATTTTTTCCGCAATAATGGATTTAAGTAGTCCCCTCCGTATTCTTTGACAGGAAAGACACGGATTATTTGTGTTTTTAATCTCATCATCCGTCTCTATAAAATCATGCCATATTATATCAACACCTCTGGCACTCCAATATTCCCCTAACCTCCTCTTTTCAGCAGTTGTATATCTGTGTATAGGAAAGGCACCCGTATGCACATCAAAATCAAAACCGAAATCATTTTTGGCCCTTAGTACAAAATCCAAGGCAAGTGAAGAATCTTTTCCCCCTGAGAATCCAAATAATACTTTCTTTTCATTAAAAGATTCTAAAATAGACTTATAATCATCCTTCCATTCCGAATATTCTATCATTTTCACTCGATACGCGCTCCTTATCAATTAGGATTTTTTATTGTTATTACGTCCGGGTCACTCAACCTCTCAAGCGTCTTCCTATTGATCTGCACACCCAATCCTGTCCCTTCCAGCGGCCCTGCTATACCACCAACGCCAAAAGAAACATCTTTTGTCGTCACATTTTCTTTTAATAAATATGCGTCATACGAGCCGTCATAGTAAACAGCGTCTTGGCAGAGAAGACACAAGGTCCTTCCTGCTGCTGATAGGATACCGGATTCACCAAGCTGACATCCGATCTGGAAAGAAATTCCATAGGATCTTAATAATTCGATTATATCGAGAGATCTACGAAAACCCCCGCATTTTGATAGTCTGACATTTATCATGTTGTAGTCTCCGTCGCCTATTATCCTTTGCATGTCGGTTTTCGTACAGGCTAGCTCATCGGCCATCATAGTCACTCCACATTGTTGCATCTCATGGGCAAATTGTGAAATACCAGGATCATCGGGGGAAAAGGGTTGTTCAACAACTTTTACCCTGTACTCCTTAATAAGAGGAATATGGGCGAAGGCGAGTTCACGATTCCAGACACCATTAACATCTATCCTCAAATCACAGTCATCTCCAAAAAAACTCCTCACCGTTTTAAAAATCTCTGTATTTACCTCAAGGTCTGTACCCATTTTCAGTCTGAGTTTGTTAATCTTGAATCCTTTGATTAGCCCACAGACCTCGGTTATTCTTTTCTGTGAGCTTAAGGGGATTGCTGCACCATAATGAATTGTATCGGTTAAAAAATCAGTGGAGAAATAATCTATCATTGGCCTTTCTTCTTTCCTGGCTAAGGAGTCTAAAAGACTTATTTCTAAAGCGCAGATTGCAGAATTATAGACCCTCTCCTTTGGAAGTCTATCCACAAAATCCCATATTTGAGTGACATTGTCTATATCCCAAGGGAATGGATATCTCTCAATTAAATCTTTTATTACATTGACAGCATGTATCTGAATCTCACCTGTAACATAGGATCTGGGAGCGCCCTCTCCATACCCGTTTATTTCCCCTCGATCAGCGATAATCTCCACGATTATGTTTTTAACTGACTTTCTTTTTCTCAGAGAGTGTGCGAATTCGTCTGAAAACGGAAGCAATAATCTATAAATGTTGATCTCGTCAATCCTCACAGTAATTCTCCTTTTAACAAGAATTAAAAATGTTGTTAATTAAAACTGATATTTCTATGATCAGGTTGAATTAAGAATCTGTTTTACCCTATTCTATATCGTTGACCTCAAGCTGAAAACGATCCCTAGCTCGACATCTTACGCATGCTACCCCCAGTCCCCCGATACATTTGACACGCTTATCCTTGTAAAGCTTTATATCCCGGGCTTTGCGATCATTTATCCTGTGATTTTTTTGGAGGATTACAGGGCAGGGTCAAAATAAATGTGGCCCCTTTATTAACCTTGCTTTTTACTTCGATCGTCCCGCCGTGCTCTTGCATATTTTGGTGAGCGACGAATAGGCCAAGACCCGTGCCGCTGTGCAGGCTACTCTTGTGCTTGGTGGTGAAGTATGGTTCGAATATTTTATCAATATTCGATTGAGAAATCCCTTCTCCGTTGTCTTTAATGAAGATTTGTATCCTTTCATCTTTCCCTTTTTTATTATTGTGCCTGGTTGAAATATCGATCCTCCCGTCTTCAGGCGTGGAATCTACCGCGTTGGAAAGAAGATTTAAAATAACCTGCCTTATCCTTTCAGAATCCAACCATACCTTGCCGACATAAGGATCATATTTGCACTCAACTTTGATCCTTTTAGCCTTGGTTTGCGCAGAAATAAGCATCACCATCTTATCAATCAGTTCATGTATATCATTCAACGCAAAATTAGATTCCTTTGTCTTAACCAGATCCATGAGTTCCGAGATCAGGTTGTTCACCCTGTTTGTCTCCTCGACCACTATTTTGTGGAACTTACCCCTGTAATCTTCATCATCATATTTATAAGGCAACATCTGGATGAATGTTCCTATGGATGTCATCGGATTCTTAATCTCGTGCGCCAGCCTTGCCGCCATATTGCCCAGAAACGACAGCTTTTCAGCCCTGCCCAAAAGACTATAGGATCTTTGAAGTTCGAGCATTTGTTCCTTAAGTCTACGGTATAGTTTGGCGTTCTCGATAGCTATTGCTATCTGTGGTGAAAATATTTCAAGGGTGTCCCTCGTCTCTTTTGGGACACCCCTACCATCGACCGCGTCGGTGGCAATTATCCCTGTAACCTTGGATTTGGTGATAAGGGGGACAACGTAGACAGACTTGGGTTTTCCATATGCCAATATAATATTATCTTTTCTGAGGCCGGAATCTTCGACATTATGGACATACTCAGACTTTCCCGTATTCGCTACCCTGGCCAGGATATTATTTAGCCGACCCAAAGGGACTTTATATCTTAAAACCTCATCAGGGACATCGCCATTAAAACCGGTGGCATAAAGATACTCCAGGCATTCCTCTTTTTCATTCACCAGCATTATTATGGCACGGTCTATACTGCATATATTCGATAAGGTGTTCATAATGAGGCTTAAGAGTTTTTCCAGGTCCAATACAGAAAGAATAGCCTTCCCGGTTTCCTGTACGGCCTGTAATTGTTTTATCCTTTGATTTAACTCAACATTCAGACGGTTCACCTCTTCGTATTTCTGCTCAATTATCTTCTTGTCTGCCTCCATCTCCCTTATTGTTTCAGAGAGTACTGATCTCGAGGAAAAAAAACGTGAAAGAATTTCATGAAACCTATTCCGGGTAGTCCATTTCAAATGATATTCACAGTATGGCGCTCCTTCGAAATAACAGCACTTTTCTTCCAGGCTAAGGGGCTTCCCTCCCCACACGTGAGGTATAAAGACATATGATCCTTGGTTATAGAGGCATATATCTTTAGTCACCATCATTTCACGATTCCAGTGGAGTCTTAAAGTTGCCTCATTCCTTTTTATCTCAATGAGTTCTATAGTTTTGGTTCTGTTCCATTTGTCATTTATTTTTTGAACATGTTTGAGGGCCTTACCAATAGACCAAAAGGCCTTTACTATTATACTCTGAGCATATCCTAGAT
>CAYUYB010000303.1:0-3644 GCA_964449025.1 uncultured Desulfobacteraceae bacterium | reverse complement strand
TTCATCTTATTCAAGCTCAGGAGATAGGATTATGAAAAATTTATTTTTCTTTCTGCCGGTATGCGGATTTTTGGCATTTACCTCATGCAGTAAATCCAACCCCGTATTGAATATTGAAGGCGGTCAGGTCGTTGGAGTGCAAACCCCGACAAAGGGAGTTATTGTCTATAAGGGAATTCCTTTCGCGGCACCTCCTGTGGGTGACCTGCGATGGAAAGAACCGCAGCCTGTTGTACCATGGGAAGGTGTAAAGGTTGCAGACACCTATGGTGATGCAGCCGAGCAGGTCACCTGGGACCCTGAAAGTTTTTACGGCAAGGAATGGCAGGCAAGCGGTTCCGTACCCTTCAGCGAGGACTGCCTTTACCTGAATGTCTGGACCCCGGCAGCGGGGCAGACAAATAAGAAACTGCCTGTGGCCATGTGGATACACGGAGGAGGCTATCGTGAGGGATTTGCCTTTGAACCGGAAATGGACGGCGGTGAAGACTGGGCTTCACGAGGTGTCATTCTGGTTTCGGTTACTTACCGCCTCGGTATTATCGGATTTTTTTCCCACCCGCTTTTATCGGCTGAAAGTCCTCACGGTGTTTCCGGCAATTACGGAGTCATGGACCAGGCTGCGGCACTGAAATGGATTCATAACAATATAGAACAGTTCGGCGGCGATCCCTATAATATCACTGTTTTTGGTCAGAGTGCGGGCGCCGGCAGCGTTCAAACCTTATGTGCCTCCCCCAAGTCCAGAGACCTGATCAGCAAAGCCATCAGT
Organism: uncultured Desulfobacteraceae bacterium; assembly: GCA_964449025.1. Taxonomy (GTDB): domain Bacteria; phylum Desulfobacterota; class DSM-4660; order Desulfatiglandales; family HGW-15; genus CAYUYB01. The sequence goes on along the minus strand of CAYUYB010000303.1, from coordinate 2,872 downwards.
ATGAGCGGCGGCGGGTTGGGAAGCATTGGAATACCAGTGATGTCTTTTGATGAGGCCCAGAAGGCCAACAAAGCAATGATGGTCCATTTTAACAAGACCACACTAAAAGAGATGCGGGCGCTTTCCTTTGATGAACTTACAAAAATGACCAATGAATACGGAAACGCTTCAGGCACACGGTTATTCTATGGGCCTGTGGTTGAAAATTATTTCCTGACCAAAAGTTTCAGCGACGCGGCGCTTGCAAACGAAATACCCGATATTCCATATATGTTCGGTTTTACTTCGAATGACCTTGCTGATATGACCAATGCCATCCGGAACTTCTGTGCCCTTCGTGCGGAAAAAAGCAGTAAACCCGCATATGCTTATCTGTTCTCACGTCAATTGCCGGGCGATGAAAACGGCGCTTTCCACTCAGCGGATTTGTGGTATGTTTTTCATTCCTTCGAACACAGCTGGCGTCCTTTCACGTCAGGCGATAAAGTATTAAGCAATAAAATTGTAGACTGCTGGACCAATTTCGCAAAGTTCGGCGATCCCAACGGCAAGGGTGAAGGTGTCTGGATCCCGTATACTGCTGAGACTCCTCAGTTTATGGTATTTGATGCCAATGAAAATGAAGCCCTCTGCACCATGACCGGTGCCCCCGAATATAAAGGCAGTAAATTTGACTGGTTTACTCCTCTCCCTGCACCTGCACAAAAACAATAATCAGAATAAAAGCCCGGGATTAAATTCCCGGGCCTTATATTTTAACATACATGAATTGGAGAGGCTCTTATGTCAAAGAGTTAAATCTTCTTTTTCAATATTCTCTCGATTTGTACCATCTTCCTTTAATCTGGTAAATATATTGCTATAAACACCTGTAGTTTACCAACCTGAAGTCGCCCCGAATGGCACATTAACCATTACAGCCTCAATAGAGAGTATTTGTCCGTCGACAATCTTAAACATCTCGGCCAGCAACAGGGATCGGGGTTTATAAAACCGGGTCGGCAGCTGATCAAAAGGTGTTGGAAAACATTTAAAGTTTTCTTTTTCCCCCGGCATATCAAAAATGAATATTCCAAACACCAATCCTTTTCCCTCATCAGCCATCAAAAAACGTCGATTCCTGACTTCAGTGATATAGGAGTATACCTTGTTATCAAACTGTTCCTTGCATCCGGTCGCGATCGTGGATGGGTTATTAGTGGTCTGCGTGCCGTTTTCATAGCGGTTGCAGTCCTTGTGAAACGGCACTATGTCGCCGGTGTTTTTTTCTATGCCTTCGAAATAGCTGTTTGCGATTTTTATCAGCGTGTCACGGGGAGAACGCTCCGATCCGGACAGGACCCTGGCATATATGGGCCTGGGCTCTTTCATGGCTTCCGGGCTGGCGAATGAAGACTCGTCTTTTCTTGCCACAATAGTCCCAATTTCCGTGATTTTACCCTTCCAAGGTATTGATCAATAACCGCTATCAGCTCCTCTGAGCTTATTTCGCTGTTTGAGGCAGGGGCGTCAATGCAAATCGTTAAACAGCAAAACAATTAAAAAGAGATAAAAACAAGGACGTTGATGAATTCTTTTTTCATGTGATTTTCTCCTTTAATTAGAGCTGTAACCTGACCATTTTATGTAGTATAGTAAGATACGACTGGCATTTTTCCGTATTTTTACAAAAAGAAAAGGATACTGATAAGAGGAAAGTATTGATCCAACAAACAAATAGAAAAAAGGAGAAAATCAGATGGCTGAAAAATCAAAATTCAGACTGCTAGTAATTCTGGCTGCTCTGGGGCTTGTAGCCGCCTGTTCCGAGGTACCGACAACAACACCGCCTGAACTGACGGCGCTGGTGGAGCGCGCCGCCATTGAGGACCTTTTCAACGATTACTATGCGCAGTTCGGGCCGAAAGGCGGGCATGATTTCATGTCCTTCTTTACCGCGGACGGCATACTCGAGGTCAACGGCCTGGTTGCCAAAGGCCTGGACGAGATCAAGGCCATGTATGCCCAGGCCGATGCCGGAGGAGGGGAAAAACCGCCGCAGGCTGAAGGCGCCGTGCCTGAGGGGGTGTCCGAGATGATATACACGAACCTGAAGATCGATCTGCAGAGTGACAGGGCTGCTGCAACACTGATCTGGCACAGCGTCAGTTCGGACCTGCTTACGTCAGGGCCCAAAATTACCGAATACGGGCGTGAGCGGACTGAACTTATCAAGCAGGACGGGCGCTGGCTCATCACCAAGCGTGTTATCCTGAGCGAGGGCGGCATGCCCGAGGGGCTTCTGGCATCCTATCCGAAACAATAAAGTATCAGACTAAGCTTTAACTCTGCGGCAGGCCTGAATCTTGAATCTCAAAGAGAGTAAACCGGGGCAAGCAATCATCAATTATGTCCGATGTCAGGAGCTAATTCCGTTTTGTTACTGTGGCTTTTTAGTCCATAATCCATACTACCACTTAATCCTTATTCCATAAGTCTTTAATATTACATCACATATCTCATTGACTTTTCTATATGAAGTGGTATGGTTCAATTTATTGTATTAGGCCTGAAAAGCCACAATGGGGCTTGAACAATCTGTGCGAACCACCCCTTTTGCTAGTTTAAAATAAGAGGAGCCAAATGGTACAGAACAAGATCGTTGTCTTCGAAAGCAAAAAGATCAGACGAATCTGGTACAATGATGAATGGTTTTTTTCTGTGGTGGATGTCTGCCGGGCGTTAACAGACAGCCCGGATGCCGGCGCCTACTGGAGGAAGTTAAAGCAACGTCTTAAAAAAGATGGAAGTGAGGTCGTGACATCTTGTCACGAACTTAATTTAGAGGCCTCTGACGGGAAAAAGTACAGAACCGACTGTGCAAATACTAAAA
>CAYUYB010000302.1:0-3650 GCA_964449025.1 uncultured Desulfobacteraceae bacterium | reverse complement strand
GATATAAGAATTTCCGTCCAACAGGTAAATGGTTTTTACCGTATTGGTCATAGGTGGTGGCCTTTCCGAAATGATCTGATAATATAGGCCGTATATCACTAAATTGATGGGCCTGTAAACATCTAAGAGAGAGACGTATTTTCCCAGGCACATTGCAAAAAGATTCCTGAAATAGCGGGCGTGTTCAATTCCAACCGCAAGGAGAATTCGGGAAGGGTCATTGAATATCACCAGGGGGTTCTTCCGGTGATTCTTTTTTCGGGGATCCAATAGCCTCTCCCTCTCTAAGTAGCTGGGTCAAGTCCTGTTCAGCCAAATTGAAACCCAATTTCGGGAAAGGCGGGGCTTCCCAGCGAGCCTGCAACTCGCCCCTCATCTTTTTCTCTACCTTGTTTGGTCCTTTAGCTATTGAGACAGGACAGACCCCTGCTGTAAAACCTATCCTTTCTCCGTTATCGGTAAATAAGATATCATCGGTGAACCAGCCCAGATGACGACCGTTTATACCGTATATATGTTGATCATCATACAGATAGGCTACGGGTGAGCCGTCCCATAGGTATATGGTATTATGATAATCGTCGGTAATATAGGCTGTTGCCTCCCCGTTTTTGTTGTATAAAGTCGTCTGCATTTAATTAAATCCCCTATGATCAAGGTTGACAAATACCGAGCGTAAATCTGTGGCTGCTTTAACTCATCTTAATCTTATCTAGCATAATCCACCGCCCTGGTCTCGCGGATTACGGTCACCTTTATCTGACCAGGATAGGTGAGTTCCTTTTCTATCCTCTTTGTGATATCCCTGCAAAGAAGAACGGATTCATCATCGCTGACCTTATCTCCTTCAACCATAATCCTGATCTCACGACCGGCCTGGATCGCGAATGATCTGCTAACTCCCTTGAAGGACATGGCTATTCTTTCAAGATCCTCCAGCCGTTTTATATAAGATTCCAACATTTCTCGTCGAGCTCCCGGTCTCGCGCCTGACAGGGTATCCGCAGCCTGGACGAGAATCGCAAGCACGCTTTCCGGGGCTATATCCTCATGGTGGGCAGCCACGGCATGTACGACATCGTTTGACTCGTTATATTTTTTGGCCAGATCCGCTCCTATTAAGGCATGGGGACCTTCCACCTCGTGGTCCACCGCCTTTCCAATATCATGCAGTAATCCCGCCCTTTTTGCCTTTTTCACATTAACCCCCAGTTCCGCTGCCATAATCCCGCAGATGAAACTCACCTCTTTTGAATGCTGAAGGACGTTCTGGCCGTAGCTGGAACGGTATTTTAACCTGCCGAGCAGTTTGACAAGATTTGGATCTATACCATGGACCCCGACATCGAAGGTCGCTTGTTCTCCAGCCTCCTTGATGCTGAGCTCTATCTCCTTATCTACCTTTTTTACAATTTCTTCTATCCGGGCAGGATGGATCCTTCCGTCTTCTATCAATCTCTCCAAGGAGATCTTCGCCACTTCTCTGCGCACAGGGTTAAAGCCGGAAAGTATTACTGCCTCTGGGGTATCGTCTATAATAAGATCAATTCCCGTGGCCGCTTCAATCGCCCTGATATTTCTTCCTTCTCTCCCTATTATTCTACCCTTCATTTCTTCGTTAGGCAAGGCAACAACCGACACGGTTTTTTCGGCGACATATTCACCGGCATATCTCTTTACCGCCAGAGCGATAATTTCCTGAGCTTTTCGTTTGGCCATCTCTCTGGCGTCGTTTTCGATTTTTCGGATAGATTTTGCTGAATCATGCATTGCCTCATTTTCCATTGACTGGATTAGGAACCTTTTGGCATCTTCGCTGGATATCCCGGCTGTTGTTTCCAACTGCTTGCGTTGCTGGGTTATCAGGGCTTCATATTCGGCGTGCTTTTTCTTTAGATTATTTTCATCCTGCATGATATCTTTTTCGCGTTTTAACAGCGAACTCTCCCTGCTTTCATACAGATGAATCTTTTTATCTAACCCCTCCTCTTTATTAAACAGCCGCTTTTCCTGAGCCTGTAGCAGAGATTGTTTTTCCTTTGTCTCCTTTTCGAGGTCGAGTTTTATCTGGTAGATGGTATCCTTGGCGTGAAGGATAGCCTCTTTTTTAATCGTTTTGGCCTGTCGGTGGGCGTCGTTAATAGTATTCTTTGTATAATTATTCAAGGACTCCAATCTTTTTTCAGTTATCCTTTTGTGTATCCAGAGACCAAGGATTATGCCTAAAATGATCCCCGAAGAAGCGGAGATAATCATCTGGACTGTTATCATAATTAATCATCCTCCTTCGTAACAGGAACATGCAAGTCAATAAGAGGTATCATTGTTTAAAGGCCTGATGCCTGTTAACTAGCGCTTGCACACAGAGTAAGTTTTCACTGGTGCTAAGAACAAAGGCTTCTTTGCCGATTGACTGAATCAGGGGGATGGCCAAAGGAATGATAGAAGATAGTGAAGGATGGACCCGATCGAAAAAAGAAAGTGATATTTAAATTATCCAATTAATACAATATATAGCTTAATATCTATTATTATTTTCTAAAATTTTTATTCATAATTTAAATATATCTTAAATAATATTTAAACTATGTCAATAGGTCATTCACCCTAGCACTATCACTTAAGTACATTCCTCAAACTCCCCCTCTAGCTATTACTTTTTCCCTGATATGTCACATAAATTCAGCTTCACTATAAAAATTTGTTTTTAAGAAGACGAGGGGGCTATTTAGCCCATCAGGGAATCAATATTATAGATCAATGCCTCTGAACGTTTACGGATAGTGATTAAAAGGTCATCCCGTTCCTTTAAAACCTGGAAATAATCGCCGGCAATATTAAGGGCGGCCAAGATAATCGTCTTTTTCTCAGAGAGACTGTCACTGCCGTCATCGATCTCTTTGATCTTTTTATTAACATATTCCGCAATCTTATGAACCTTTTCAGGATCGTCCTCATCACTCGTAATGAGGTATTCATTATCAAGAATCTTAACTTTTACTGGGTTATCCAATGCGAAAGCTCCCTATCGCTATATGTCCATTTGTTCAATCTTCTGCAAGATAGACGCTATCCTTTCCTTTGCATTATCCCTGGAACCCTTCAATTCTGCTATATCACCGGAAAGATCAGAGATGCTCTTTTCCTGTTGACGGATCTTTTCCTTCAATGATTCCCTTTCTCCTCTTAACGATTTTATTTCCGCTATAAGTGCGCCCACTTTTTCTTCCAAGGGCTTGAAATAGTCCATTTCACTAAGTTCAACCATACTGTTCCTTCTATTTCCTCAATGTGATTATGTCCCTTTTCCCCCGAAGGAGAAATAACAATGTCATTAAAAAAAACCAGAGGATCTTTTGCCTTGCAAAAACCTTGATCTTAGGCACACTGTCAAGCTACTAATTAGACCGATTTTCTATTATTATCCTTTAATGAGTAAAAAAGTCAATAAAAAAGGCAAGCTAACCGCTTGCCTTCTTTTGGCCATTATTTTTAAGGCGACGGGTTACTTGGTGTGCTTTTCTGCGACGTCTATTCTCGATATCGCCTTCTTTAAGGCTGTTTCAGCCCTCTGGAAATCGATAGCCTTGGAACTCCTGTCTTCCAGTCTTTTCTCTGCCCTTTCCATGGCTCGTCGGGCCCGCTCAATA
>CAYUYB010000301.1:0-3663 GCA_964449025.1 uncultured Desulfobacteraceae bacterium | reverse complement strand
GGCGTGGCCATAATTATACTCCTTTCCTCTACTCTTTAGACTTGGCTTTTTCGTTTGCTTCCGTCTCTTTGGGCGAATAGGCCGCCAGTGCGCCGCCTGCCAGGGCCGTTCCACTAACAGTCAAGAAATCATGCCTCGAATACCTTTTTGTCTCGGCTTGATCAGACACGGTCTTTTTATCTCGATGCATGGATAGTCCCTCCATCGATCGTTTATTTTATATCGGCCCCCTGAGCATCCTTAAAAATGCCTTTTCTTATTTGAAATAACTCCGATATTTCAATCATGTGGGGATATACGAGGATATTCGGTGTCATCCGCGATAACAAATTCCTTTTAGTTAGTGTTATTTTAGAAATATATACTTTGTGTGTCAAGACAGTTTTAGCATATGAACTTGACAAAGACCGGTAGCCACAATATAATTAATTACGAGTGTCATTTACTCAACGGTTTTTTTAAATTTGGTTCGGCAAAAAAGTAATTTTATCAAACCTATTCAAAAAGGAGAATAAATACTATGCGGTTGAAAATGGTTGGAGTTGCAGTATCAGCCTTGTGTATTATAGCAGTCTCGGCGTTCGCGGCCGATATTACCGGAACGTGGGTGGCCGAAATGGCCGCCCCTAAAGGTGGTCCCGGTGGCGGTCCCGGTGGCGGTGGCCCAATGAAGTTTACGTTTAACCTGAAGGCAGAAGATTCCAGCCTGAGCGGAACGGTTGTGGGTCCGACGGGGAACGAAAATGAGATCATCGAAGGAAAGATTGACGGGGATAAAGTCTCCTTCGCCGTGAAGGTAGTAAATCCGATGGGAAACGAGATGAAAATCAATTACAAAGGGACGGCTTCAGGCGATGAGATGAAGCTTACCTTTTCGATGGAGGGCGGCATGGGTGGCCCGGGCGGCGGCGGTATGCCTCCGATAGAAATGGTCGCGAAACGGCAGAAATAGACTGGCGATAAAGGCGGGACGTTCGTGCAGAAAGTGCATAATGAACGTCCCGCTATCCATATTATGTCCCCGATTTCTTTGTCACCGTATGCTTTGTATCTCCTCGGACATGCCCTGCTCATAAGTGCTCCATCCGCAATTCATACCGTAGGGGCATCTATGGAATACAGCTTCTATGCGGCGGATAAGGCCTTTTTCAATCTTGAAAAGTTCCGCGACCTCCCAGGTCCAGTTAATCTGCACGTGATCAAAAAAGCCGAACGCGAAGACAATCCCGAGTTCACGGTCTACAGCCACGAAGCGGCGATCCCGTATGCGTGAAACAACGTTTGCCAGCTGTCCGGACTCAAACTGCTCCTTGCAGTTCGTCTGGGTGGTTTGTATTCCGTTTTCAAAACGCTCACAGTCTTCGCTGAAAGGATAGTAGCCTTTGCCGTCATTTCGCTGCAGCCCCTCGAAGTAGTAGTTGGCCACTTCAACAAGTTCTTCACGGGACATACGTTCGGCCTTGGGGATAACCTCAGTGTATACCTTGTGCGGAGCGCCCATTCTTTCAACCGCCTCGCCGGTCGGTGGAAATCGTGAGGGCTTTTCTTCTTCCTCTTCAAACAGACTAATCTCCGGACGCATCACGATCTGTTCCGCCTCGGAAATAAAACCGTTATCGTCAATCTTTAAGCGAAGCGCAATAGCAGAAATGGTATCCGGCGCGGATTTTGCGTCAGGGGTCTTTTTGGCCGGGGCGCCAGCTCCTTCCCTCACGGTCCCGATAAAGGCGATCTGCCTTGTCTCCACATCGGGGATATAAAATTTATAGTTTCCTCTTCCAGACATACTGTACCAAAGACCCTCACCACCCAGTGGAAGCTGAACGCCGTTTTCGGTGAACTTGCAGTCCCTGCTAAAAAGTTCGAGGGTCGGATCATTCGCCATCATCGCATCCAGATATCGGTCGACGTAATCTTCCAGACACGCACGGTCAAACGCCGGTTTGGCCGCGCTCTGGGCAAATGCCACCGGCGCCAGTACCAGCGCAACAGCAACAACGAAAAGTCTTATCCGCATGACACACCTCCTTTTGAAAAGAGAATAATTGATAATCAAGATCAGGATTTCCTAAGGTTCATAGGGATTAAATAAGTCAGTTTATACAAAAGGTAACAAAAACTTGCTCTTTCAGGTAAGAACAATAGGAACATAACCTTTGGGTGTCAAGATAAAATAATATCTGTCATATTGCGGGTCAGAATCATTCAGAAAAAAATGACATAGTGAATTATATCGCCCTGTAGGTTGTTTAATTCACTTGAGAAACTGGAATTTTAGAGGTAAACATTGTAAAATTAGAGCTAGCTTAAGGGTTTTATTCGGTGAGGCGTACCTCTATCCATGTATAATATGTTTGCTCCAGTCGGTTAATGAGTATGTAAAGGCGTAGAAGATTAGATCTTATTTTAATTACTTTAGCGCAAGATATTCAGATATGATTAATCTGCGTACTCGTAAAACGATGAACCAGGCAAGATCACGTGTAAATGTGAATAAGAACCTAAAGTTTTGACATAACTCCACTCGCTATAGAGAGGTATAGTGATATTCTATAGAATAATCAACAGCTTCAAGTTTACCTTCCGGACACTTAAGTACAGAAATTACCGCATGTTTTTTATGGGGCAGAGCGTTTCACTGATCGGGATGTGGATCCAAAACGTGGCAATGGGCTGGCTGGTTTACAGGTTGACTGATTCTGCTTTGTGGCTTGGTATCGTGGGGTTCGCGGAGAATATTCCGATCTTTATTCTTACCCCTTTTGCCGGGGTATGGGTGGACAGATGGGATCGTCACCGGTGCGTGGTTGTCACGCAGACATTGGCTATGTGCCTTGCCATCATTATGGCGATCCTGGTTTTATCAGAATCCGTCACAGTTTGGCACGTGATTATAATAAGCGTATTTCTGGGTACTGTTATGGCGGTTGATGTCACTGCACGTCAGTCCTTGTTTGTGGATCTGGTAGAGGATAAAGAGGATTTAGGGAACGCCATCGCTCTGAATTCCATAATGTTTAACAGCGCGCGGCTTATTGGCCCTTCCATCGCAGGGATAGTGATTGTCGCGCTGGGCGAAGGATTATGTTTTTTATTGAACGGCATCAGTTATATCGGCGTAATAGCCGCTCTGCTTCTAATGAAGATCGTTACGAGCAGGACGGAGGCCGAGATGACTGATTTTTGGCAGGAGTTAAGAGAAGGGGTTAAATACGCCGCGGGTTTTATCCCCATTCGTTACACTCTACTTCTCCTGGCGGTAATCAGTTTTATCGCCAACCCCTATCTTGTGCTCATGCCTGTTTTCGCAAAAGGAGTACTTGGCGGAGGGGCGCAGACACTCGGGTATCTGGTGGGATGCTCAGGCCTTGGCGCGCTGACAGGCGCGATTTTCGTAGCCTCGCAGAGGAGTAATCTAAACCTGATTAAGCTTATTTTCGCGGGAGCGCTTTTTTCAGGGATAGGATTTATGATTTTTTCCTTTTCACGAATACTTGTATTGTCACTGATCTCCATATTCGTAATAAGTTTCGGGATTATGATGATCATATCATTCAGCAATATACTTGTACAAACCCTTGTGGACAACGATAAGAGGGGGAGAGTCATGGCGCTGCATGTATTCGCTCTTTCGGGCATGACACCTTTTGGAAACCTGTTTTT
>CAYUYB010000300.1:0-3666 GCA_964449025.1 uncultured Desulfobacteraceae bacterium | reverse complement strand
GCAGTGACCATCAAGAGGTGGTTGACGCTTTCCTAAGGAAAATTGGCCGGAAAGGCACTTCCAAGACCAAGCCCGAATCACGGAAAGAGCCCGCTAAAGCATATATCCCTAAAATTAAAAAATCTTTCACTGACAAGGAAAAGAATCAGTTTCTTAAGTCATCATTTGAAGAAATTATCAATCTGATTGATGGTTTTGCAGAGGAGACTCAGCAAGAATATTCTCATTTTGAATATGAGATGGAGATGGTCACCTCACGAAAGGTTGTTTTTACATTATATGAGAATGAAAGACAGGTGTCTCAATTTAAATTATGGATTGGAGGGTTACTCGGAGGGAATTCAATATCATTTGCTCATGGCGATTCCATCGATATAAATAGTAATGGTTCGATGAATGAATCCATATCGCTGGAAGAGCACGAAGGTGAACTGAAACTTAAGCCAATGGGCATGGCTATATTTGGACCTGAGAGGGGTAAGTTGATGTCACCAAGGGAAGTGGCAGATTATCTATGGCAAATAGCTTGCCGGCATTTTCAATAAGAAAAAGGGGAGTAAATATGAAAGATGAAGTCTTTCTGCCCAAAATTTTTACATACTGCAGTAATTTTAATACATCAGGATGCTTAGAATCAGAGAATATTCAAAATCATTTTTATTCAAAAATAGAACTGCTTGACATTAATGTGGGGGATGAATTTCCTGATGCCGGAGACGTAGGGAAAATCATGATGGAAATCAGCAAAAATATTGTCAGCCTTGCTCCAATTTTATAACAAAGAAAGGCCTATTCGAGTGATTCTGGAGTGTTCTTGAACGATGACAGAGGCGATGAGAATGAGGCAGCCCCAGACAATCCTCGATCCACCACCAGCCGATCCCCGCATCGCCCATTCAGAAAATAGATAGGGGTCAAAATCATGGAACTGCTATGTCACTTCAATGAATTTCAAAATGATAAAGGATTAGATTGTGATATTTTGCGATTGAAGCACGATGAAATTGATGAGTTTTTATCAAAACTACCTATTGAATTTCGTCGCAGTTACGTAACAGATGAGAAGTTAGAGGATAATATAAAAAAACTAAATAAAGACGCGAATGAAATAATAAGGAATTATTTGCCAGATAAAAGAAATGTTATGTCAGGTGAATTTGGGGAAATATTCTCCTTTTTTCTATTAAAGGAAAGATATCTTCCGCTGAAATTGATTGGCCCAAGGAAATGGTTATGGAAAATCGATCGAAATAGACCGCTACAATATACTGACGTAATACTATTTTATACAGCGAAGAAGACACCAGATAAAAATGATTTTGTTGTTAGCATTGAATCAAAAATGAAAGCCACCAAAAATAAGAAATACAATCCTATCCAAGATTCAATAAATGGTGCGACATTAGATTCAATTAGTAGGCTAGCTATTACATTAAATTGGCTAAAACAAAAATCGATTAAATCTTCTGACCAGAAATCTTTAGATTTCCTAAATCGTTTCACAAAACCCACAGAATTTACTGAATATGGAAAGAAATTTAATGCTGTGGCAATAATGGAAGAAGATTTTCTGCCTAATGAGATTAAGAAAAAAATTGAATTTGAGAATAAGCAAAACGAACTGACGATTCTGGTTGTAGGAATAAGAGAATTGAAGTCTGTTTATGAACAGACTTATGAGATGGCAGCTAAATTCTCTATTGAAGGATGACTTAGACAATGGAATCAAATCTAAAACTTTGGATTGCTCAATCAGAATCTTGGCATACCTTTATAGATTTTCGGCTAGCTGAAGAATATATCGCAAGATATGATTGTATCACAAGATACGATGACTTCTATATCACATTAATTACACAATTGTTTGAGCTTCTGCATAATCCCGAAAGGAATATTGAAGATTGTATTTCAGTTGCAAAAGGTTTGGAAATATATTCATTAGAAAATACAAGGAAAAGCTTCCGTAGTATAAACTATTATGAAAATATGCTTTATGCTTCAGGTCTTAATTTCCTTTCTGGTTATTCAACATCAGCCTTATTACTCGCTCGCGTGTTTCCGCTAAACGCTTATAAATCGGATATCAATATATTTATTTCCAGTTTTCTTCGGAGAGACTTAAGTAAGAAGAATATATATGTAGGCTGCCTTAGGAAATTTTTAGAGCATGGCTCAAAAGAGCACATTGATGAATTAGGACAGATACTTCAAGATGGAGTAAATCTAATGTTTGAAAATGAACCTTTTTCCTATATCTCCTTTAAACTGGGGAAGGTATTAATTGAAAAATTCATGCATGATAATATTTGGAGTGATCTGCAGGAACATAATAATAGGGAGCACTGGCAAAAGTATGTCAAAGTAAATTTAACGAAAAAACCTCCTGTGTGGGATTTCTTCCCTTCACAAAGAGCAGCTATTAAAAGGGGTATTCTAAACGAGAATATATGTATCTCTTTACAAATGCCGACAAACTCAGGAAAAACAGCTCTCTGTGAGTTGTTGATTTACGATGAAATTATTAAAAACCCTAGTAACAAAATTCTGTTCCTCGCTCCCTATCGAGCCCTAGCAGCTGAGCTAAAGAGGGATTTAGTTAAAGGCCTTGCTAGACTTGGAATCAAATCAAAAACAATTTATGGCGGAAATATCCCCACGCAAGATGAAAAGGAAGCGTTCGATAATGTAAATCTATTGATTTCAACGCCCGAGAAATTAATGGCTTTTGAGAATGTTTTTGGTCAGATTAATGAGCGGTTCTCAGTTATTATCTGCGATGAAGGTCACCTAATAGATGATGATAATAGGGGACTCCGTTATGAATTATTGCTCTCAGCATTCAAAGGTATCGAAAAAGAAAAAAGAAGATTCATTTTTCTATCAGCTATAACTCCTAATTTAGCGGAAATTAATGATTGGCTTGGTGGTAGCAGGGAAACATTAATATCCTCAGAATATATACCCACAAGGTTAAATTATGCATTTCTAGAACCAATGGCGAAAGCAAAGAAAAGTTGTCAGCTAATTGTAAATCCTACTCAGGACTTTCCGCAAAAGTATATAGTAAGCTATTTTCTCACAATCGATGATTTCAAATATATTAATAATAAGTCCGGAAGGATAAATACATATAACTATAACTCACAGCGGTCTAAATCTGTAGCCACGGCTTTAAAATCAGTGAAAACTGGGTCAGTTGCGCTTTTTGCGCCAAGTAAGGGCTCAAGAGGAGTATTTGGTCTTTCTGAGGAGTTAATGAATCAAATTGATGTCGATATTCCGATAGTGAAGGACTTAGTGATAGCTTCTAAGGGCATAACTAAGGATCTAAAAGAGTATATGGGAATGATATTTGGGACCGATTATCTTCTTACAAAATTAGTGCATTATGGTGCTGCATTCCACCATGGAGACCTGCCTCAAAATGTGAGGGAAATTATTGAAGATGCCATAATTGATGGCCGCCTAAAAATAGTCATCTGCACTAATACCGTAGCCGAGGGTGTTAATCTCCCAATAAAGACTATCGTTATACATTCTGCAAGAAGATATGATTCAAAAAGGGGCTGGGTGAATATAAGAATTCGTGATTTAAAGAATTTGACTGGAAGAGCTGGGCGAGCTGGAAAGGAGACTGAAGGCTTAGTTATTGTTGCCAATCCTTTA
>CAYUYB010000299.1:0-3699 GCA_964449025.1 uncultured Desulfobacteraceae bacterium | reverse complement strand
TTGTTGGCGCAACAGATTCGTTTATTAAAATCCCATTCCTTATAGAAGGCGCTATTCAGGGGATAATCAGCGGTCTAGCCGCGTTTATTATTCTCTTCTTTGTTTACCTGATTTTTTCGGAAAAAACAGTCCATTTGTTGGGCCTGCCTGTTCTGGAGATAGCTTTTCTATCATACAAAAACGTGTTATTTGTTGTTCTCCTCAGCTTTTTCCTGGGTTTTACGGGTGCGCTGATTGCCATAGGACGGTTTTTCAAGGTGTGAAATGAGATTATTTAGTAATAAAAATCCTTATATTCTCAGTATGTTTGTGCCTATTTTTATATTGGGGATCCCTTCCCTTGCCACGGCTATGGCTGAATCGGAAGAAAGGGTGAGTCAGATCGAGCAGATTGTGGAAGATCTGAAGAGAGAAAAAGAGCAATATAGGATCTTTGATCTCAAGGAGAAGGGCCTGTTGGATCAGCTTTCATCCTTGGAAAAGCATATCATGGAAAGAAGGGGCATATTAAAAGAGTTAGAGGCGGAGATTCAACTGAGAAAAGCAGAATATAAGGAGCGGCACGGGCATCTCAAGGAATTAGATGATACCTTGAGCCAGATGGAGGATTTGCTGTGTAAAAGACTTGTCGCATTTTACAAATACGGCATAAGAGGTCATATCAACACTCTTGTGACCACGGGGGGCTTGGATCAGTTAAATCACAGGATAAAATATCTCCGGGTCATCCTGAGTCAGGACCGCAGGATAATGAAAGAAACGGCCGAAAAAAGGGAGAATTACCGGAAAGCGGTAGTTTTGCTTGAGGAAAAATTGGCGGCCATAGCTGATCTGGAGAGGGAGGAAAGTCTCCGCGTATCTGAACTGAAGGAAGATGTTGAGGAAAAAGTGGTGTTGCTTGCAAAGATTCATGAGGAAAAGGAGTTTTATGAGATCGCGGTAAGGGAGTTAGAGGCGGCTGCCAAAGATTTAAGGGAAACCCTCTTAGACCTGGAAAGCAAGGAACAGAAGCGCCAGGTCCTGCCCGGGGATTTTGTAAAGGCAAAGGGGAAATTATCACTTCCCCTTAATGGAGAGATCATAGAAGATAATGGAAAGTCAGGGGAGAAGGTTTTTAATACACTCAAAGGAATCTACATCAGAGGCGATTTCGGGTCAGATGTAAAGTCTGTTTTTCCTGGAAGGGTCGATTTCTCAGGCCAGTTAAAGGGCTATGGACAGGTGATTGTCATAAATCACGGTTCCCGCTTTTACACCATATCGGCATATCTGTCGAATAGGAATAAGCTGGAGGGTGAGATGGTGGCAGAGGGGGAAGTAATAGGGCAGGTTGGTGAGACAGGGATGCTAACCGGATCGGGGCTATACTTCGAGATAAGAAAAGGGGACGCAAACCTGGAGCCTCTCGATTGGCTAAAAGTTGATTGACCTTTGCTTATATACTGGAATAGAATAACGAAAATATTATATTAGGGATCAATATTAGGGAGCAATAAGATGGGATCGAATAAGAAAAAGCTAATCTTGAATATAACTGTTATCGCCTGTTCTATCTTTGGGATGTTTTTTTTAAATTACAAGATTACAAATGTCAAGGCGGATACGAGTGATATATATAAACATTTAGAGGTATTCACCGAGGTATTGAGCCTGGTTGAAGATAATTATGTGGAGCCTAGAGAATCAGAGGAGCTTATATACGGCGCAATAAAAGGATTGGTAAAAAGTCTCGATCCACATTCCTTGTATATGACCAAGGAGGAACATGATGATCTGCTCATCGCCACTGAAGGTAGCTTTACCGGTATCGGAGTTCAGATAACTGTAGAAGAAAATGTACTTACGGTTGTTTCACCCATAGAAGATACACCGGCCTATGATGCAGGATTAAAGGCAGGCGACAAGATAGTAAAAATAGGAGATAAGATTACAATCGATATGAGCCTGACAGACGCCGTTAAACTTATAAGGGGAAACAAGGGTACGAAAGTGACCTTAACCATCAGTCGTGAAGGCGTAGATAATCCACTTGTGTTTGAAATCACCAGGGATGTGATCCCTTTAAGGAGTGTTAAGAGCTGTATGCTTGATTATGACATAGGGTATATCCGTATCACCAATTTTCAGGGCCAGACCGCGGAGGATTTGGTAACAGCCTTGGACGGCCTTGAAGAAGAACAGCAATTGAAAGGATTAATACTGGATCTTAGAAACAACCCAGGAGGGTTGCTGGACCAGGCGGTAATGGTATCGGATGAATTCCTGGATTCAGGACTAATTGTCAGCACCAAAGGCAGGAATGAAGATCAGGATATGGAGGAGTATGCCAGTGAGAACAAAAAAGAGAGAAATTATCCGATGATCGTGCTGGTTAACGGCGGTAGCGCCAGTGCTTCGGAGATTGTCGCAGGTGCGCTGCAGGACAACAAAAGGGCCCTGATACTGGGAACGAGGACTTTCGGGAAAGGGTCCGTTCAGACGGTCCTGTCTCTCTCGGACGGATCAGGTCTGCGTTTGACTACCGCTAGATATTATACCCCTGGCGGTCGGTCCATTCAGCTAAGCGGGATATCCCCCGATATAGAGATACCCTACTTGCCTCAAGACAAGCTGGCGGGGGATGAAACACCTCGTTTCATGAGAGAGGAGGATCTGGAAGGTCATATGCGAAACGAGGAATTGGAAGAAGGACGGATTAGAGAAGAGCTTGAGGACGATGTTGAAGAAGACGTCAAAGTGAATGAAGATATTGAAGAAGACGTGGAGAAGGAGGAGGAAGATTCCAGCCTACAGCTTAAGGCGGCCTTGGAGAAAGATAATCAGGTTCTGCAGGCCGTTCAATTGCTTAAGTCGTGGGATGTTATATCAGGAATCAAGGCCAGCTTGTGAATAAATTGGCTCATGATTTGTATTAACTTTTATATTATCTCACAGATACGGTGACATGAGTTTAAAACTCTACAGATGCAAGCAATAAAAATTCGAAATAAGAAGCACGAAGCACGAAACAATATCGAATGACAAAAATTCAAATGACACAAAGGATAATTATGAATTGAAAGGGTTTATTGTTTTGAGCATTGAAACATTTTTAATTTGAATTTGTTTCGAATTTCGGATTTCGAATTTTGTATTTAATCGGTATTTTGATATTCGGTAAATATCCCTGTTCAGTACCGTCTACTATATGCATCCCAGAGTAACACAAGACTGCTAATTTCCGGTTCGTCTATGCTAATCAAGAAAAAGGCTTTTTTCCTCCTAAGCTTCATTTTTCTGACATTTTTAATTATCGCGGGATTGGTGCTTTGTTTGCCCAATATCATCACCAGGACGCCCTTTGCCTTGTATGAAGAGATCTATTCCGTGTCCTCTGAGTTAAACGACAAGATGGGCGAGATTGATAAAGTGGTCTACGGGGCCCTTTTTCAGAAGGGGGTTGATGAGAAAGACATCTTTTTTTTGGATGTAATACCAAGTCATGAAAGGGGATATGAATGGGATTATATTGAGTTATTGATAGATTTGCGCAGCAGGGAACATGCTGTTTCCCTCCAGAGTATAATAGATCTAGGATTATCGGGGTTAGGGCCGTCAATAAGCTTTGACACGGAAATGAGTTCAGCCAGCGAGATTGTCTACCGTATCTACGTTCTCGGACTCTTTACTCATAAGATAGGATTGAGCTACAGGCAGCGG
>CAYUYB010000298.1:0-3704 GCA_964449025.1 uncultured Desulfobacteraceae bacterium | reverse complement strand
TAGCTACTCTGCTTCGCCATGGAATTACCCAGAATGAAGTGGAGCTGATGATTAAATCGAATCCGGCAATGCTATTGGGTCTTGATTAGTTTCTATATGTCTCTGTTTATGGCACCCTGACTTCATTCATAACTTGGACTAATAAAGTTATTGATATATTCCTATGATTTGTATACAAGTATACCTAAGAATCATATCAGAAATGGATTGAACTGGCCGAGTTCCAGCTGAATATTCCATACACTTTTAATTCCAGGGCATTTAGCAATGGCAAATAGAAAAGGGAAAAAAGAAAAAATATCTCTTGATCATAACTCATCCGTTCCTTTTTTTATCCAGATCGCGGAGACCATGAAGAGGCGTATCTCTTCAGGACAATATAATCCGGGTAAACAACTCTTCACTGGCGAGGAACTGGAAAGGGAATTTCAAACAAGCAATATCACTATTCGCAAAGCGATGGAAAACTTGAAAAAAGATGGTTTTGTGGAGCGTCGGCGCGGTTTAGGGACAACTGTGTCTAAAATAGATCAGGAACCATTGGGTTTTGAGTTGGATAACAGTTTTAAAAGGCTGAAAGAATCCATTAAGAAATTGAATACAAAGGTAAAGGTATTGGAAATTACCAGGACGACATCCTCGGAATATGTACAAAATATCCTCTCAATGAGCCCTGAACAAGAGATATGGCGATTAAAACGAATCAGGATATATAAAGGTTTACCGGTTTCTTTTTATACTTATTATGCTGATCCGCTTTTTTGTTCTGACATATCTGATAGGGACGCTGGAAAGGATGATATTCTAAATACAATAGAACAGGCAATGGGGATAAAAATCCATAAAGCAAGACAAACTTTGAGGTCGGTTGCGGCCGATCTCGACATATCGAGCGTTCTGGACATTTCTTTCGGGGCGCCTGCCTTCTTTAATGAATGTACATATCAATCAATTTCAGGGAAGGCGTTGTTTCTCAGCCAAAGTTATTTCAGAGGAGATATGTTCGTTTTCAGGACGACATCGATGTTATGAATATGATTAAGGTCCCCAAAAAATACCACCACCTTCTTGACTTATTGATATCATTATTTAATCTACTTCTAGTCCGAATATAGAGCCCTCCAGGAAATATTCTATAATAAACGATTGACACAATTAAGCCTTTTGTATACCTATATACATTAGTAGTGGTTTTATCGGAGCCAAGTATGCTTAATACTGGAGTGCAATTGCACCCTGTCGGGTCTCTTTGTAGACGAAACCAACTATGCTTGGGAAAATATACGGGAAATGCCTTTCTTCATGACAGAGGAAACAGGCCCGCGCCCTCTCTTACAGGAAGCAGGGCTATGTCGGCCTGGATGCAAGAGCGCGTCTTAAAATTAAAGTATATGGAGATGGAGACGGATCATTGGGGCATGATACCCCTTGTTTTGCCGGGCATATTCACCATTTTTTAAAGAACATTCAAAACAAGCCGAGAACTAAGAGTCGGCGGTTAAATTAGTTGATAAGATCGGGAGGTTTTTCATGGGTAAAATAATATTTGTATCTATGATTGCTGTTATGTGCTTGAGTCTGTTTCTCCCTGCCCCCTTTGCGTCAGAAGCGGATACTCCTTCTCAGGGCACCGGGACTAAAATGCTTTATGCGGAACATGTGTTTGACGCTAATGTAACGATAGGGGATCTGCTGAATCTCGGCAAGAGCAAGTATGGCGAGCGACGCATTATTCCGATAACCGGGGGAACGTTCAAGGGACCGGATATTGAAGGCATCGTACTCCCCGGCGGCGCGGACTGGTAATTGACGAGGCCCGATGGGGACATAGAATTGTACGCGCGTTATACCTTGAAAACTTCTGACGGGGTTCTGATTCAGGTGCAAAACCGTGTCCTGATGCACATGTCAAACGACAAAAAGGGGACAGGCAAACTAGGGCCATTAGAAATGTATACTTTGCCCGTCCCCTTTGACTAGTGGCGAGGTATAAGAACATCCCTGCCTGCGCTTTGTACTGGGTGGCTGCTTAATGGCCATGAATAACGTCACCTTTATGTATAATGTATAGAAGCATGGCTTTTGCCTTACTAAATAAATGACATTTTAAGGAGGATTGAAAAAATTGAAAGAAAAATTCTCATTGGTGTGTTTAACCCCCCAGGGTGTGGTTGAAGTTCCGGCGCCTTCGCGGGGATCGTTAACCCTCGTGTAAAGGATCTGGCAGGCAAGAAAATTGCAATAATCTGGGATGGTAAGAGAGGTGGGGATAAGTACTGTATCGCGGTTGAAGAGCTGCTGAAGCGGCGGAGAAGGCAAAGAAAGAAATGGATACATTTATCTACGGCGTCGCCGATAACGGGATGGGAGGATGGATTCAGTGCCGGCAGGTAGTAGCACTAGAAAAACTTGGTAAACCCGGGGTTTTCGTGGTCGGTGATAATGCTACTCACACCGCCAAAATGTCGGCCGAGGACGAGGGAATGCCCATGTTACGTATAATAAGTCTGCCTTCCATAGATTATTACCCGAACCGGTTGACCGTGGAAAGGATTAGACCTGTTGCCGAAGCGTCCATTGATCTTATTATTGATGCCTTAACCCGGTCCCTGGCACCGGAGGAGAAAAACCCGAAGCTAAAGGCCCCAAAAAAGAATGTCGAAACAGTTGAGATTACTGCGGAGAGTTATGAATCCGCCCTTGAATCATTCAACCAATTGTATCTTGAGAACCACTGGGGCGATGGGTTACCCCTGATACCTCCCACGGAACAGTCCGTTCAACGGATGCTATCAGGGACCAGGCGTTCCCCTGACGAAGTTATCGGCCGGGTACCTTATCGAAAAGGTATTGCCACTGTTGAAAAGATAGCTATTAACGCGGTGATGGCGGGGGCTAAGCCTGAATATCTGCCGGTGATAATATCAACCATGGAATGCCTGGCTGAAGAGGGTACTTATACTCATATGATGAGCTCGGAAGGTTCCTTCACTCTTATGATTATGGTAAGCGGCCCTCTTGGCAAAGAACTCAACATGAATTCCGGCGTAGGCTTATTAGGTCACGGCTGGCGGGCCAATAATACCATCGGTCGTGCCATAAGATTGAGCCTGATTAATATCGGTTACCTGTGGCCGGGAGAGATCGATATGGCACTGATCGGCCGCCCGTCCTCACATATTTTCTACACTTTCGCCGAAAATATAGAGCAGAGCCCCTGGGAAACGTTTAATGAGGACCTGGGTTACAAGCCGGAAGACAGTTGCGTGACCGTGGACACCGTCATGGGCAATTTAGGTATGAGGATTTACGGCGGAGGAGTAGTTGAGCCCTGGGATGTAAAGCCGGTCCTTGACAGCATAGTCCAAGATGTAGCTTTTGACCGCGGCACGTTTGCTCAATACAAGGTTGGGGTGGCTAACCCCATGGCTCATCTCAGAAAACACATAATCATCATTCATCCCGAAATGGCTATCATGCTGCAAAGGATCGGTTATAATAGTAAACGAAGTCTGCGAGATTACATCTATGAGAGCACAAAGGTGCCGTACGAAAAACTCAGTGAACAGGAAATCCAGGGTATACATGACAGGATTAACACCAAACCCCCCGATATGGACATATTCTATCCACACGATGCCATTCCTGAAAACCGCTTACCGGTGATTAAAGAATCCCTCAAACCGGGAGGAAAGGTCCCTGTC
>CAYUYB010000297.1:0-3707 GCA_964449025.1 uncultured Desulfobacteraceae bacterium | reverse complement strand
CCACGGGCGAGAAATTCCTGAAGTGGAAATACGGGCTGGAAGAGAGGCCGCCTGAGACAAGACCCAAGACCCTGGATGACATCCGGAAAGAGGACGAGGCAATGGCGGCGGCTATTGAACAGGTATGCAAGGTTTCTTTTTGATGCTGATAATCTGAGAAGGACCTTTTACTGCCTTATCAATCAACTCATCCTGATATAATACACACATGAAGGGAGTCTGTTAATGGGTAAAAAGGTGACTGTTGTAGGTGCTGGAAACGTGGGAGCTACAGCCGCCATGCGGATTGCCGAGAAGGAGCTGGCCGATGTCGTACTCATCGACGTCGTTGAAGACCTGGCCGCAGGAAAGGCCCTTGATCTTACAGAAGCAGCCCCTTTTGGTAGATACGATTCAAATATAACGGGTGTTACCAGCAACTATGCCGCGGCCGAGGGCTCTGATCTTGTTATAGTAACCGCGGGGATTAGCAGACGGCCTGGCATGAGCCGTGACGACCTCCTCTCCACCAATATGGGTATCATGCGATCGGTGATAACGGAGATAGCCGCAGTTGCCCCCTATACAATGCTGATAATCGTCAGCAATCCCCTGGACGCTATGTGCCATGTGGCCCTGGAGACCAGTGGCTTCCCCAAGGAGAGGATAATGGGCATGGCCGGTGTCCTGGACTCGGTCCGTTTCCGCTCCTTTATTGCCATGGAGCTTGATGTGTCCGTGGATAACGTCCAGGCCCTCGTCCTTGGCGGGCACGGAGATACCATGGTCCCCATTCCCGGATACTCTACGGTAGCCGGGATCCCTATTACCGACCTGATCAGTCCGGAAAGGATAGCCGCCATAGTGGAAAGGACCCGTAACGGAGGGACAGAGATAGTAGGGCTCCTCAAGACAGGAAGCGCGTTTTACGCCCCGGCCTACGCCGTTGTAAAGATGGCCGAGGCTATTCTCAAAGACAAAAAGAAGATACTCCCCTGCACCGTGTATCTTGAGGGCGAATACGGAATCAAAAACCTTTTTATAGGCGTCCCGGTCAAAGTCGGGGAAAAGGGTGTGGAAGAGATTATCCAGATCCGTCTTACGGATGAAGAAATCAGGGCCCTGCGAGCCTCTGCAGCCGCTGTCCAGGGTCTCGTGGACGACATGAAAAGGCTGGGGTAATACCCCTATATTATTTGACACACCCCCCTCATTCCCCTATACTTCCACCATTGATATTGATGATGAAAAAGCCAGGATATTCCTAGCAACTACAGACATCTTCAAACCTATGAATAAAGGAGGTCAGGATGGAGATAAAGGTCTTTGGGGTAATCGGAGCCGGACAGATGGGAAACGGTATCGCTCAGGTGGCCGCCATGAGCGGGCTGGATGTAATCATGAACGATATTGCTACGGAATTTATCGAAAAGGGCCTCGGGACTATCAAAAAGAATCTCGACCGCAGCGTGGAAAAGGGCAAGATGTCCGAAGAGGACCGAAATGTCGCCGTTGGCCGCATTAAAGGCAGCACAGATTTGAATGACATGGCATCTGCCGATTTCGTGGTAGAGGCGGCAACTGAGAGGCAAGATTTGAAATTTCAGATATTCAAAGATTTAGACACTATTTGCCGCCAGGGAGTAATCCTTTCAACCAATACCTCCTCGATTCCTATCGGGCGTATAGCCTCACAGACCAAAAGGCCCGAGAATGTCATAGGAATGCACTTCATGAATCCCGTGCCGGTCATGAAACTGGTGGAGGTAATCAGAGGGCTGGCTACTTCCGATGAAACGTTTAACACTACATGGGATCTGGCTGAAACATTCGGTAAAACCCCGGCACTGGCAAGCGATTACCCCGGTTTCATAGCAAACCGGATACTGATCCCCATGATAAATGAGGCGATCTATTGCCTGTATCATGGCGTGGGCACAAAGGAAGATATCGATACCGTCATGAAACTGGGGGCCAATCACCCCATGGGGCCTCTTTCCCTGGCGGATCTGATCGGACTGGACACATGTCTCGCAATCATGGAGACCCTTTACGACGGCTTCAAGGACTCCAAATACCGGCCATGTCCACTCTTAAGGAAATATGTTGAAGCAGGATGGCTGGGGAGAAAGACCGGCCGCGGTTTTTATGTGTATACTTAATGGAATGATGCAGTATATATAACTATGCCCCCGGCTCGGCATCTTTCCAGAACCCATTATTCCGGGGCTCCCCAAGCTCCGGTTGCACAGCGAAACAACGCCAGGTTCGGTTCATCCGGTTAATGAGCACGTAAAGAAGTAAATGACTAAACTCTATTATAAGTACGTAGCCTATGGGGCCCTCTTTTACGCGGCGAACTCGTTTATGTTCGCTGACCCCTACACAAAACAACACGAGGCGCGCGCATGAAAAAAAATATCATGGACTGGATAAAGGTGTTGCCAATATCCGGTCACGGCGGTTATTTTCAAGACGACAAGCGCATAGCGTACGGCACATGGGTAAAGGGTAAGGTCGGTGCCTAAATCTACTCTCCCTCCCCCTCTCAGGGGGAGGAGACACAAGGGTACAAACTGGTAACATAGTTTACAAAACAAACCGGGTACATGGTTTACACTGTACGGCAAGGAGGAGATCCTATGCCGTGGAAAGTGATAAACCAAATGGACCTAAAGATTCAATTTATTAACGACTGGAATAAGGGATATTCCACTAAAACTGATCTTTCACAAAAATACGGGGTTAGCCGCCCAACGATTTATAAATGGCTTAAGCGATACAAAATTTCTGGGATCGAAGGGCTCAAAGAACAAAGTCGAGCTCCAAAAAACTGTCCCCATAGAACTTCAAAAGAGATCCTGAACCTTTTAATTCAGGAAAAGCTTAAGAATCGCAAACGGGGCCCCAGAAAAGTACGTGCTCAATTAAAGCTGAAACGCCCTGAACTTGACCTGCCAGCAGTTAGTACCATCGGCTATTGGCTCAAAAAAGAGGGCCTTGTTGAAAGACGTAAAAAGCGATTGCATGTTCCGCCGTATACTCAACCTTTTGCCGCGTGTAATGCGCCCAATGATGTCTGGAGCATGGATTACAAAGGGCAATTTTATATGGAAAACGGAGATCTTTGTTACCCATTAACACTTAGTGATAACTTCACCCGTTTTCTCTTAGGATGCCAAGCACTTGAAGGCACTAGCTACGATCCAGCAAGGCGATGTATCGAAGCGGCCTTCCGTGAATACGGATTACCAAGGGCCATCCGCTGTGATAACGGAACCCCATTTGCCGGCAAATGCATGGGCGGCCTTAGCCGGTTATCGATCTGGTGGATCATGCTTGGGATCATCCCTGAACGTATCGGAAAAGGCTGTCCACAAGAGAACGGACGGCATGAACGCATGCATCGCACATTGAAAAACGAGGCATTAGACCCTGTTGCCAGGGACTTAAAAGAACAACAGAAAGCGTTCGATATTTTCCGATACGATTATAATAACTGTCGACCGCATGAATCACTAAATGACAAACCGCCTAGTGATTATTACAAAAAGTCGAATCGGCCATTTGTAGAACACCCGTATCCTCCGAATTACGGATTTGATTACCAGGTTCGCAAAGTCCGCAACAACGGAGAAATTAAATTCATGGGGCGGACTTTTTACATAACAGAATTACTCACTGGCCAGCTTGTTGGACTTAAAGAGATAGGGGATGGCCTGTGGCAA
>CAYUYB010000296.1:0-3715 GCA_964449025.1 uncultured Desulfobacteraceae bacterium | reverse complement strand
AGGGCTAAAAATGATTTTGGTTTTGATTTTGAAGTGCATCTTGTTGCCTTTCCAATACACAGGTATACAACTGCTGAAAAGAAGAAGATAGATTCCTATTGGACTTCCCGGGGTATCGATATAGAATGGCATGATGTCACAGAAACCGATGATATGATAAGACAGTCAGGCGATCCATGTCATTTATGTCAAAACATACGCAGAAGATTAGTCAAGCGCTTAGTGAACCAAGAAATCAATAATCTGGAACGCCTGGTGATGATAACCAATCACAGCCTTTGGGATATTGTAGGGTATACCTTGGAACATATTCTGGCGTGGAAATATTCTGATTCCCGAGAACTAAGAGAAACACGAAAAAGCAAGAGATTCACGGAAACCACACAGCGTTTTTATCCTATTCTTAAAATGAAGGAAGGATATACTGTTTTCAGGCCGCTTATAAAGTTTAACGGCTGCGATATCATATATACGTTGGAAAATGATAGTATTCCCGTTCTTTCAATCCCATGCGAATTCGAGGAATATCGACCAAAAAGGATACTGGAAAAATATTATGAAAAAATGAGTTCACGATTCGACTACAACAGCGTGTTTGAATTTGCTAAAAGGGCCCTGGAACTCCCTGATACCTCCGTATGTACCTCAATCGATAAAGATACATACCTTGAAGAAGTATTTTAAAGTTTAGTCCTGAATGGAATTCTTGAAGTCAAAGCTCGACAGAGATCGCCCGAAGGAGGCAGGTAATGCCATTAAAACTTAATGCCTTGAAATCCTTTCACGGACGGAAAGGTCCTCTACTACTGATAATTATGGACGGTATCGGTATCGGCAGACAGTATGAAGGCAATGCCGTCTATATGGCCAGGACTCCAACCCTTGATCGTTTAGTCAAATCAAGATTGTATACCCAGCTTAAGGCACATGGCAACGCGGTTGGACTTCCTAGCGACAATGATATGGGCAACAGTGAAGTCGGTCATAACGCATTAGGGGCCGGAAGGGTATTTGAACAGGGGGCCAGTCTGGTGAATAAGGCACTTGAAACCGGAAAAGTCTTCCTTACAGATACGTGGAAAGGTATTGTGCAGCGCGCTGAAAAAGGAGCTACGGTCCATTTTATTGGGCTGTTATCCGACGGGAATGTCCACTCCCATATTGACCATCTGTATCTCCTTATAGACAGGTGCGTGCAGGAAGGGCTTAAAAGGATAAGGGTTCACGCTCTGCTCGACGGGCGTGACGTCGGTGAAAGATCCGCTTTAGATTACGTTGTTCCTTTAGAGCATAAGCTGAGGGAGATATCGGAAAAGCAAGGTTTTGATTATTGCGTAGCCTCCGGCGGTGGTCGAATGAAGGTGACCATGGATAGATATAATGCCGACTGGAATATCGTGAGTAGGGGGTGGGATGCGCACGTGAAAGGGAAAGGCCGGCATTTCGAATCCGCTTCTCAAGCCGTAAGGACGATGTACGACGAAGATCCGGGGATTACGGATCAGTATATGGAGGCTTTTGTCATAATCGACGATTCAGGCAAACCTACCGGTCCTGTCAGGGATGGGGATTCGGTGATCTTTTTTAACTTCAGGGGAGACCGTGCCATTGAAATATCCCGGGCATTTACCGAAAAAGAGTTTTCCGAATTCGACAGGGGGCCTTTACCTGATATCCTTTATGCCGGTATGATGGAATATGATGGCGATACCCATATGCCGCCGGTTTTTCTGGTAGAACCTCCTGTTATTGACAGAACTGTCAGCGAATACCTCTGCGCGGAAAATATCAGGTCTTTCGCAGTTTCAGAGACCCAAAAATACGGACATGTAACCTACTTTTGGAACGGAAACCGCTCCGGTTATATTGATGAGTCACTGGAGACATACACTGAG
The DNA here is from genome assembly GCA_964449025.1 of uncultured Desulfobacteraceae bacterium. Classification (GTDB taxonomy): domain Bacteria; phylum Desulfobacterota; class DSM-4660; order Desulfatiglandales; family HGW-15; genus CAYUYB01. The sequence goes on along the minus strand of CAYUYB010000296.1, from coordinate 1,820 downwards.
ATACCATCCGACAGGATAGAGTTCGACAAGAGACCGGAGATGAAGGCAAGAGAGATTAAGGATTGCGCTATTGATATGCTTAAAACAGGGAAATACCGATTTGGCAGGTTAAACTTTGCCAATGGGGATATGGTCGGGCATACTGGTGTTATGGACGCAGCGGTTGTCGCGGTTGAGACTGTAGACCGCTGCGTAGGAGAACTGTTGGGGGTCATTCAGGAAATGGATGGAATCGCGGTGGTTACCGCGGATCACGGTAACGCGGATGAGATGTACACTATTGACAAAGAAACCTCAAAAAAGATAATAAAAACGTCACATTCCTTAAATCCCGTCCCATTCGCGATTCATGATCCCTCCTATCATGGGGAATATCGTATGGCGGATATCAAGGAGCCGGGACTCTCAAACGTTGCATCAACCTTACTGAATCTTCTAGGTTACAAGAAAGTCGAAGATTATGATCCATCTTTGATTGAAATATAATCAACTAGACCCGGATTTATGTTGAGCATGAAAACCTGCCATTGTCCTCCGGAGGTCTGGATGCAGCATCTTTGGGTTGATATTTTCCTCTTTGGGCAATTTTTTTTGAAAAATGATTTTTTTTTGATATACTCTCACGGTTTTTCGTCGGGTTTACACACAAATGACACCATGGAGAACAGAAAATGCGCCTTTTCAGTAATCTTGAACAATTGAATCCTGACTTAACCCCTGAAGTGATATCCAAAGTGGATTCTATTATAAAAAATCACCAAAATAAACAGGGTGCACTGATACCGGTGCTGGCAGCCTGTCAGGAGGTTGTCGGCTATCTGCCTGTCGAGCTTCAGGAGTATATCGGTCATTACCTTAATATCCCTTCCAGCGATATATATGGTGTAGTAACCTTTTATTCGTATTTTTCTATGGTACCCAAAGGGAGGCACAGAATTAAGGTCTGTAAAGGCACCGCATGTTATGTGAGGGGAGCAGGAGAGATCATTAACAGGATACAATCCGGACTCAATGTGAAGGTAGGGGATGTTACCGAAGACAGACGTTTTAGCCTAGAGGTTGTTCGATGTTTGGGCGCGTGCGGTCTTGCGCCTGTGGTTGTAGTGGATGACGATACGCATGGGGGTGTTACCCCGGACACGGTATTAGGCATTATAGATAGGTATGAATAAATAAGGATCACAATTTGACTGGAGAAATAATATGCCCAAATTAACCGTTCAGGGTCTTAGGAAAATAAGAGAGGATGCCCAAAAGAAACCGATATTACATGATGGAGGAGCAAGCGTTAAGATTACTGTTCATATGGCCACGTGCGGTCTTGCTGCAGGGGCGGGAGAAGTAATGGACATGCTTATGGATGAGATGGCCCGGACAGATCGAGATGATATCTATGTGATGAGTTCCGGGTGTCTGGGTATGTGCAGCAGCGAACCGAACGTTACTGTTGAGGAAAAAGGGAAAGATGCCATTGTCTATAAACATGTTGACAGGAATAAGATGAGGCAGATCTTCAGAAGGCATGTACTGGGTGGAGAGATCCAGACGGATTTTGCATTAGCTAGGATTAAGGAAATTGATAAGGGCTGGGAGGTCGTATAATGATCACACACCACACTCAACTTCTTCTTTGCGTAGGCGAAGGATGCCGTGAGGCAGGAAGCCTGGAAATAAAAGGTATTTTGGAAAAGGAGCTCGATAGGCATGGCCTCCGCGGGGATGTGGAAATAGTAGAAACGGATTGTCTGGATCTCTGCGCCCAGGGACCCGTAATGAAGGTTGAACCAGAAGGTGTTCTATATCAAAAGCTAAAGAAAAGT
>CAYUYB010000295.1:0-3723 GCA_964449025.1 uncultured Desulfobacteraceae bacterium | reverse complement strand
AGATTACTTACTCAATTCGTTTATGAAAATAATTGGGATAAATTTGAAAATGAGTTATCTGTAATTTTAGCAGAAATAAATGACAAGTATTTTCCTACACCAAGTTATAGATATAAAGTAAGAAATGGTGATATAGATGAAACAAAATATATAGAGGGAATCAAAGAGGAAGCTGTAAGAAGGTTTTATGAATTAGTAAAGAAATATCAAATTACAGTTGAACAATCCTCTTCAGCTAATAATTTTATTTCAAAGTGGTATCTTGATCCTGTACGTAAAGAAATTGACTATCTTACATCGAAATTGAGCGAAGTTGAGAATAAAGATACAAAAGACATTTTAAAGGTTATTTTAAGTCGAACAATACGCTCATGTCGAGCAACAACTCATGCAGATCTTGCGACATTAATAGATCCCGTAAAAGAGCCTTATTATTGTCAAAAGCATTACAAAATATGCAAGCCCTTGTTCTCAACCTTAAAATGGTGGAAGCGTTACTCTACAGATACGATAAAACGCCTCTCTTCATTTAACAGAATTCGATCTGATACACATCAAATTTGTTTAACCGGAGATTCTAGATCAATTGATTTATTGGAAGAATTATTTGTAAAAGACAGAGAATTTGCGAAATTGATCAGAAAGAAAGGTGTTCACGGGATATTTTCAAGCCCCCCCTATGTTGGATTGATTAATTATCATGAACAGCATGCATATGCTTATGACTTATTTGGTTTTAATCGACGCGACGAAAAAGAAATAGGCCCTCTATTTGGAGGCACTAGTCAGGAAGCTAAACTGTCTTATGTGGAAGGAATTTCAAGGGTTCTTGTTAATTCACAGAAGTATCTTAGGGAAAACAGTAATATTTTCTTAGTTGCTAATGATAAACATGGATTATATCCAAAAATAGCTAAAAAATCTGGATTAAAAATTATTAATGAGTTTCGTCGACCAGTGTTAAACAGAACAGAGAAAGATAAATCTGCATATTCAGAGATAATCTTTCATATGATAAAAGCTTAACCCCAAAATGTCACTTATAGTCTGTAGACTTAAAATCTACAGGCCATTTTAATTTAATTGTTATGGATAAAATTTCTTCCAACTTAGGAATAGCGATAAGAAAACGAAGAAATGAATTAAGAATCTCTCAAGAAGAGTTAGCTGAAAAATCTAAACTACATCGAACCTATATATCTGATGTTGAACGGGGGAATCGAAATGTAACAATAATAACGCTTTCAAAAATTCTCTCAGCACTTGAATTGTCATTTCAAGAATTCTTCTCTAACTATTATTCCAATACTGAAAGGGGACATTGTGAATAAACAGACATCCATGAAGATAAGAACTCTGATTCGATCAACAATATTAAGTAAAATTAGAAATTATGAAGCAGAAAGTAACTATCGCCCCTTTTTTCAAGCATTATTTGATGAAAAGGTTATACGTCAGGCATCAATTGTTCAATCTTTATATACAACATTTGGAATGTCTATTTATGAACAAATGGTAATTATCTTAGCAAAGGACGCTGGGTTTGAAGCGAAAAGGCAATATGAATTGGCGGGCAGTATAAATGATGATACAAGAATTCTAATTTCGAAAATTTGTGAACAACCGATTTCTACAAATCGGACAAAATCTAAAGAATTGGAATTAATCCGAGCTAGTTCAACATTGGGACCAGCAAGAAAAACGCCAATAAGTACTGTGGATGTTTACTTACGTGACTTAAAGGGGAGTGAATATTTTATTGATATAACAACAGCTAAACTCAACAAAAAGGGCGCGCGAACATTGAGAGAAAAAATGTTACTATGGGCAGCAATGAGATTTAGTCAAGAGTTGGACACTCAAGTGAAAACATACATTGGAATCCCATACAATCCTTATTACCCTCATAAATATAATCGTTCTTTTGTTGTAAACAACTGTCAACCTGGAGATATATTAGTTCAGAATGAATTTTGGGCTCTCTGTGCTGGCTATGATGTCTTTGATGATTTGATTGATATATTCAATGAAGTTGGCAGAGAATTAGAGCCCAATATATCGGATTTCTTAAATTCATGATTTATATTGATTGCATTGTTTTGAGTTGAATCAAAGAGTGAATTGGTTACATGAAAAAAAATTCATCTGAATAAATAGTTTCTTGTTGTCATAGAAATATAGGATCAAATAGTATAGTTCACACTTATATACCTTAAAAGGAATATGTATGAACATCCTGATTATTGGCGGGACGGGGCTGATCAGTACTGCTGTCAGCCGGCAGCTTTTGGAAGCTGGGCACGACCTGACCCTTTATAACCGCGGCAAGACGACACCCCGCCTGCCCGAAGGCTACCATCTGATCCAGGGCGACCGGGACGATTTTGGAACTTTTGAACGGCAAATGGCAGAAGCGGGCCCATTCGATTGTGTGATTGACATGATCTGCTTCAGACCGGAGCAGGCGGAAAGCGATATCCGCGCCTTCAAGGGGCGCACAAGTCAACTCATTTTCTGCAGCACGGTGGATGTTTACACCAAGCCACCGGAGACCTTTCCCGTGGTTGAATCGGAGGAACGGCATGCCCTTTCGGATTACGGACGGGATAAAGCCAAGTGTGAGGACCTTTTCATGGCTGCTCACAACGAAGGGCATTTTCACGTGACGATCATCCGGCCGGCGCATACCTACGGCGAAGGCGGCAATATCATCCACTCCTTTGGTTGGGACACATCCTTTCTGAATCGGCTGCGCAAGGGAAAACCGATCATCGTTCATGGGGATGGGGAAGCGTTGTGGGTCTCCTGCCATATTGACGATGTCGCCCGTGCCTTTGTAAATGCGGTCGGCAATGAGAAGGCTTTTGGGAAGGCTTATCACGTGACCGGCGAGGAATGGCAGACCTGGAACCAATACCATGAGCGCCTGGCGGAAGCTATTGGTGCACCCGAGCCTGCCATCGTCCATATCCCGGCGGATATCCTCGTGCGGATTGCGCCGGAAGAAACCATGATCACATATCTTAATTTTCAATATACCAATATCATGGATAACAGCGCCGCGAAGGCGGATCTGGATTACAAATACACTGTTGATTGGAAGACAGGTGCCAAGCGCACCTATGATTGGCTCGTCGAACATGACCGGATTGATGACTGGCAAAGCTTCCCACTGTATGACCGTGTGATCGAGCTTCATAAGCAGCACTGTAACGAACTGGTCGCTGAATCAGCAAACCTGAACAAGCAATAAATGTTTTCCATATAAGGTAAACACGCCTTTGCTGGGGGTGGTTTTTTTGAATGCTTAAAATGATTTAATTCTATTGAGGGGTTTCAAAATTCATCTTAACGACATCAAATGCTCAATGCACGTTGAAATATCTGGAAAAATTGCTGATGCATGTGGAAGGATTTGGGGATCGCAGTTTGGCACAGTAAAACCATGGAAATCTTTTATCATTTCGAGATCGTTCATGCTGTTCCCAATCACGAAGATATCTTCTTTGTGATAATGCATCTTGTCAATGCAAATTCTTTGAATGGTTGAGCTTTTTGACACCCCTTTGCTACCACATTCGATTATCCCACCTCCGAAACTATTGAAATGAAAGTCTAGATCCTGGAAGCCATGGTGGATTAACTGCTGATAGATTCTATTACTTTCTTCGTCGGTAGATCCCCGAAGAAGAATAGAATTTGGCGTTCCCTCCAGCAATCCAG
>CAYUYB010000294.1:0-3729 GCA_964449025.1 uncultured Desulfobacteraceae bacterium | reverse complement strand
AGTGCAATGCGGTCCCCCAATAGGCCAGGTTCAATTTCCCGCTGGCACAATCCTCATCATATGTCCCCCAATTCTTCGCGGCTCTGGCAAGCCCTTCCGTTAAATCCTTTCCGATTCCTTCACCGGTAGAGATCTGCTTCATGAACATGTCCAGGAATCCCTTTGTGCCAAACAGATCCATTGGCAAATCGCACTCAATCTGCTTCCCTTTGCCCAGGAGTCCTCTTTTGTAAAGGCCCTGCACATAGCCCTGCATCGGCATGAACTGCCAGTGGCCCAGGCCGTATTTCTGCATCAGATCATTGCCCAGGCGTGTCATTTTCAGCGTGGCGTCGTCAAGCCTGACGGCCGCGGTGCCGGCACACACGGATTCATTGCTGTCCCCGCTGGCCAAACGCTGCCGACAACCCCTTGGGCAGGAAGCGCAGGCTGCTGCTCGCGCCGGCACAAGCGGAAGAGCATTAGACCCGAAATACGGATTGTTCGTTACATTCGCGCCGGCGGGGGAGCCGTTGACCCAGAAAAAGAACCCGCCCGTCATATCCTTTCTGCGAGGATCGTCCACGTTATATTGAAATTTGCGGTACCACAACCGGGCTTCCATGAATGCCCGGGGATCTGCAATGGGTGAGCTTCCCGTGCCGATGACACTGATTGCCTTAAGATTTTTAGAGCCGAAGACTCCCCCAAAACCGCCCAGCGCAGCTTGAGAGCCGGGCCCGTGGAGGAGGGCGCCCATGCGGCTCTTGTTTTCTCCGGCCAATCCGCAGCAGACTACAGCCGGAACCTGGGTGGTATAGCTATCGTCTAACTCCGCCCATTCACCGTGTTTTAGACCTGGCGTCACGCGCCGGGAGATCTCTTCCTGCGTATCCCATGTGTCCATCCCCCAAATTCCATCGGCGCTCTCAATCGTGACTCTATCGTTGACGATATTGATCCATACGGGTTTGTCCGCCGCTCCTTCAACCACAATGCCGTCCCAACCAGCAAATTTCAATTGAGCCGTAAAACGCCCTCCGAAATTGCTGTGCCCAAACCACTCAACTGGATAGAGCATAGGCGCCAAACCCTGAACCTCACATCGGCCTGAGGCGGGCGTAAACGTTCCGGCAAAGGGATGATTCATCATTATTATCAGGTTCCTTGGGTCGAAAGCTTCAAAAGGAAGCTGATCACCAACCAGGTCGAAAAAAATAGCCGAACCCATTCCATGGCCTCCGCCATATTGCTCATACTTTTCAGTAGGAATGGTGCCGGTCAATCTACTGGTCAGATTCACCCTGAGTATTTTCCCTGTGTATCCGCCCCTCATTATTGTACCTCCTATCTCTTTCCAGCTACAAGGTCTGCCCTTAATCCTGGGGCATGATATCGCGCACCTGGATAAGCCACTTGCCCTTCACGCGAACGACTTCGTTGACTTCCCTGCCTACGCCGGCGATAGTCGGCTGCGTGTTCTCCCCGGTCGCTGCAACAAAAGCGAGCCAGTATCCATGAAAAATAGCGTGATCCTTATCGATAAATTCGACGTGGTGATTCGCGGTCATATGGTACATGGACCGCCTTTGCGGGCTCTCCGCATTGCCTTCAGGCGCTCTTTTGCGAAAAGCTCCCATCATCCTCCTGAGCGCCTCTCGTCCCTTTACGGCGTTTTCTCCCCGGCCAAACTGTCCATCCTCCGTAAACGTGGCTGCATAGGCTTCCGCGTCGCCAGTATCAAGCGCCCTGGCATAGTCCCACATCAGCTTATTGATCTGAGCCCGATCCTGAATCTCGCGCAACACATCGTCGTCAGCCGCTACGGCCTCAGCGGTAAACACGCTCAAACACGCAATCGCCATAATCACAACTCTCATCAGAATTCCAAAATTTATCCTTGTCATACGTCGATCTCCTTCAGCGCTGTGGCGCATTTGTGGATTGTGAATGCCAATACTAAATTTCTTCCACGAATTAAGTGAATTGACAATAACTCCCTTTTCACCCTGCAGCTTAATGGGATTCCGCTTTATGTGTCAAGGAAATTATAGACGCATGGTATAGTGGGAAGGAACCGGGTGATAAATTTTGAAATATCTCGAGAAAAACGAACGTACTCTAACCACACCGCACGAATCTACCGCTGTTCTTTGCAAAACGATACCCCAAATCAGGCAGGGAAACGATTTGGGATAAAAAAATATAGCGCTGTCAGTGTCATTATCACCGGTAAAAAAGGGTTTAAAAGGCGAACGGAAGGTAACGCTGATAAAATCATCTAGAGCCAGCGGCAGACTTGACGCATGTCAATATTGACATATAAGACACCAATTGTTAGTAAATTGTTTTATCGTTCTCCCAAAGGCATACCAGAATATGAATGAGGGCAAAATAATAGAATACATAGATCAAGGACAAATAATGTGCGCGATCTGCCTTCAGGATAAAGGTGGAAGATTGCACCTGCTGACACCTTTAAACCGTGAGGTCAATCTCGCGTCCAAGCGGGCCATTTTCATCTCTTCCTCCAACATAAACCACCTGGGTCCCCGTCAGGAGATACTATCAGCACTCAGAGAAACCGAGCTTTTACGGGATAGATTGAGAAAAGATGTTAATGTAAAGGATCTCTGGGAGCTTATCAGAGACGAGAAAGAGAGTCTCGACTATAACTACCTGGCAAGCCTTTGCTTCAAGGAGTCAATTACGCATGACCATGTTTCCGCACTGGTAAGGGCGCTCTTCAATGACAAGGTCTATTTCAAGATAAAAGACGGCCGTTTCGTCCCCAACTCCGAAGAAAAGATCGAGGAAATTATCAGGCAGAGGGAGGAAGCACGCAGGAAGGAGGAGAGGCTCGAAAAGGGAGGCACATGGCTAAAAAAGGTCCTACAGGGAGAGATGGCCAAAGACCATAGGGATTATGAGGATATTATCGATATCCTTGAAGATCTAGCCCTCTACGGAAGAGAAGCCCCTAGCTATAGATCGGGAAAAGAGCTATTGTCACGGGCAGGGGATCCAGATACGGGCAAAGCCAGGAAGCTGCTTGTAAAGCTAGGGATCTGGGAAGAGAACGAGCCGGTCGATCTGCACAGGTATAAGATAAGGGAGTCATTTAGTGCCGATCAGGTGAATGAGGCAAGAGATTTATCCGGTTATATCGATTTCAACGGCCTGGAAGACCTGAGACATCTCCAGGCCTTTACCATTGACAGTGCATTCACTAAGGATGTTGATGATGCCTTAAGCATTGATATCCTTGACAAGTGTATCCAGGTAGGAATCCATATTACTGATGTCGCCTCTCTCATTGCCCCTGATACCCTGCTTGACAGGGAGGCGTCTCTCAGGGGCGCCTCCCTTTATCTTCCCACCCGCCGTGTTCCAATGCTGCCTGATAATCTGTCCAACGATCGACTAAGCCTGCTGGAGAATTCCGACCGCCCGGCGATCTCTTTATTGGCCCGTTTCGACATGGCGGGCAATATCCAGGATTATCGATTTGTGCTCAGCGTTATAAGGGTGCGAAGACGGTGGACATACGATCTCTTTAACGAGACCAATTATCAAAAGGACCAATTTCTGGCCTTGTACGACCTATGCGATACATTAAGGAAAAGAAGGGTCCAACAGGGAGCCTTGATACTTTCCCTCCCTGAACTTTCCGTTGAACTCGATGACAATTCAGCGGTTTCAATCAGAATGATTTCCCAGGAAACACCATCCCGGATAATCGTGGCTGAG
>CAYUYB010000293.1:1446-3730 GCA_964449025.1 uncultured Desulfobacteraceae bacterium | reverse complement strand
CTGACCATAGTTTTCGAATTCCCAGGCCTGACCTGAGTGAAAAAATCGATGTTCCCAACGCCTGTAACAGATGCCATATCGATAAGACAAATCAATGGTCTAATGAGTGGCTGACCAAATCGTACGGCCCGGGACGAAGGGACCATTACGGGACCATCATCCAGGCCGGTCGAAACCAAAGCCCTGAGGCAATAAATGATCTTATTAAACTGGCCCTGGATCCCCTTTACCCTGTAAATGTCCGGGCCACTGCCTTATCTCTTTTAAAGGCGTACCCCTACATGGAAACGAAAAGCGCGTATGAATTTTCTCTAATGGACAATGAAGCCCTGATACGTCGAACGGCGCTCGAGAACCTGAATCTTCCTGATGACAGGGAAAAGGTCAGGGTCATTGCACCGCTTTTATACGACCCTGTAAAGGCCATCCGTATTCAGGCGGCGTCGGAGCTGGCGGGAGAAACCTCTAAGTATCTGGATTCTGATCAGAAAAAGCTGTTTAAAAAGGTACTCGATGAGTTCATCGCGTCCATGGAATATTCAGGGGACTTTTCTTTCGCACGTTTTAACCTGGGTAACCTCTACAGGGCTCTTAATAAGGATGAAGAGGCGATTGAAAATTATAGGGCGGCCATAAAGATAGATAATCTCTTCTATCCCGCGAAGGTAAATCTGGCCATGCTCTATAATAAGAACGGGAAAAGGGATAAGGCTGAAGAACTTTTCAGGGAGGTTGTCGGGGAGAATCCCGGGTTGTATGAAATCTCCTATTCACTCGCGTTGCTTCTCGCGGAAAGAGACAAATATGAAGAAGCCACGCTGTTTATGGGTAAGGCCGCCGCGAATATGCCTGAAACAGCCAGGGTGCACTATAATTACGGATTATTGCTTCAATACTTAAACAGAGACGGGGAAGCTGAAGTGGAGATGAAGAAGGCGCTTAATCTGGAACCGGAAAATATGGACTTTTTATATGCCCTTTTTGATTATTATTTTAAGAGATCAAGATTTTATCAGGCCAGAGATATCGCTGAGGCGATGGTGAGAGTAAACCCGGAATCACCGGCCGCCAAGGGATTACTGGATGTTGTAAAGGGCAAAATCGAATCGTCGGAATGAGTCTCAAGAATAACAAACCTGCTACGTCCCCTCTTCCTATAATATCCTTGACAGGTAGCGCTATCCGACATATATTTAACCCTTAGAAAAGGGGTCTCTTATCACATACCTGCGAAAAACCGCGGGTTTTTTGCTTGTAGGCCGCGAGTGTAGAATTAACGGTAAAATAGAATGGACTTAACAGTATCTTGTTATTTAAGAACAACCACGAAAGGGGGAAATCAAACAGTGATCAAAAAAACCTTCATAACAATATTGAGTGGATTTGCCATACTGGCTGCATCTATGATCGTAGCTTGTTCCGTGCGGGCTGCAGACGAGCCAGGGACACCCGGCCAACCTGAATCTCCACGTCCTAACATCCTGCTCATTATCGGCGACGATATCGGCATAGACGTGACAACCAACATGTATCCGGGCCTGATTGATGATCTTGTCAACCGATACGGGCCTTCGGGCCATAATCATCCCGATTACCGACAGATCAATGGTCGACCCGCGTCCACCCCCACCCTGGACACCCTTGCCCAGTCGGGCATAAAATTCACCCAGGCCTGGACGCAACCGTTTTGCTCTCCCACACGCACATCACTTATCACCGGGCTCTATTCCGCCAAGACAAGGGTACTGGACTACACGAACTGGCTGTCCCAAAACCATCACTCCTTTGTCCGGGATCTGAAGGAAAAGGGCGGCTACAGCACCGCGGTCTTCGGCAAATGGCACATTGCGGGCCTGGGCCAATACCCCGGCATGAAGCCCAAAGAGGCGGGTTTCGATCTCTTCCTGGGCAATCTCCACGGTGGTCTAGCCACATACTGGGAATACGACTATCATATCCAGGACAGCACCACCCCTCCCGACCAATGGCGCACGGAAAAGGCACCTGTCAGATCCCTTCCCGGTATCGCGCCGACCACCTTCGCGCCGGTAGTAAAAGCTGCCGATACCATCAAATGGATTACCGAGCAAGAAGAGAAGGATCCGGACAAGCCGTGGTTCGTTTGGATGGCGTTCAACCTTTCGCATATCACGGGTAATCCGATGCCCAACCCTATGTGCGTCCCCAATATCGACACTCTGGACGAGGTATCACGCAAAGAGATGAAAGAGTGTGGCGGCACGTTCGGCTCGGCGAATGTCGGTTCCTGCTCCTCGGAAGCCCT
>CAYUYB010000293.1:0-1436 GCA_964449025.1 uncultured Desulfobacteraceae bacterium | reverse complement strand
ACGATGGATACCATGATCGGCATGGTGCTTGATGTGGTCGACTCGCTGGATCCGAACACCTTTGTCATCTACCTCGGTGACAACGGCACATGGATGTTCGGCCCCCAGCGCGAGTTCATCGACAACATGTACATCACCAAACAGGGCCGCAGCAAGGGCACAGCTTATGAAAGCGGTGTCCGCGTATCGATGGCGATCCGGGGACCGGGCATCAAGGCCGGTTCCCAGAGCGACGAACCAGTCCATAATGTGGATCTCTTCTCCACAATACTGGAGCTGGCTGGCCTTGATGTGCCCAAAACCGTTCCCAACAGGACCGGCGACGGTACCGTGGCCCTCGACTCCGTCTCCCTCACGCCAATCCTTTTCAAGGGTGCCAAGGGCCTGCGCGATCCCAACAAAGGCTACCTGCTCACGGAGACCATAAACCCCGTAAAGGCTAACCTCATGCAGGTCGGCGCGCGCAACGCGACGTACAAGGTCATCTGCAATGAAAACGCGGAAACGGAAAGTTGCATATTCTACAACCTGATCGACGACCCGCTTGAAGAATATCCCCTTGCCAAGCCCGACAGTTGCGCAGGCTACAACGACGACACCTGGACGACAGCAGATCCGGAGTGGCACTTCTGCCGCCTGCAGGAGATCATCGCCAAGGAGTCTTTCCTGGAGTCCCCCCCGAAGATAGAAAATAGACCGATTATGGGGCCGCCTCCCAAAAGAAAAGATTAACACTTCTAACATAAACACAGGGGCAACCGAATATTCACTCTCGGCTGCCCCCTGCCCCAACCTGTAATAGCCTATGAAGGGCCGTTCGAGACGCCCTGGCCGAACCACCGGCACATCCCTAAAATCCTTGGATCGTCTCCATACGTGGCGGGCGGGCCGCGACCCATTGAGGTGAAAATCCCGGGCCTTCCGCTTCAGGGCAATTATAAAGACAGGTGTCAGGGGTTATACCCGATTCACTATTGACATAAGCCACTGAAATCCATATGCTCAAATCTTTAAATAGGGAATTCCTGTCAGATCAACTATACGGGGAGGGAAAGAGATGAAATATAAAAGATTTACAATCCTGTTAGGCGTGTTGTCTTGGATTCTTCTGGTCGCTTGGTCTTTTCCAGCGGTCACCCAGGCCCAGTGGAAGGTGGTAGCACCCCACGTAAAGGCCGGTGAGAAGATGAGAATGGCCGCGTTCCTCGACGAGAGCTTTGGAATCACGGGAGGGGCTGGGGATGTTGGCAAGGCACACTACACCTCAGACGGCGGCCAGACCTGGACCGTGGCCGATAGTAGTGGGGCCTGACTGTACTATCTGGACATCGTGGATGTCCAAACGGTCTGGCAATGCGGTTTTAAAAGCGTTGGTTTGAGCACAGACGGCGGCCGGACATGGAAGGCCATCAAGGACAAAGAAGGCGGCATGGGCT
>CAYUYB010000292.1:0-3748 GCA_964449025.1 uncultured Desulfobacteraceae bacterium | reverse complement strand
CTGGCCATGTGGCGGAGCGCCGCGTCAGGGATTTCAGGCTGAGGCCGGATCTTCCGGGCCAGCCTGATGATCTTTTCCCGCAGTTCCAGGTCTTTGGAGCTTCCTTCAGTGGCTGAATGAAGGGCGGCAACGTAGTGATTCAACGCCTCCTGGAGCCTGCCCGCCTGCTCGGCCTGACGGGCCGACGATTCCTCATCGGCCCGGCACGGGCTGCCCATACCAAAAAATAAGATAAGAGCCAGTGCGCCTGTCAATAAAACAGATATCGTCTTTTTCATGGTCCTAATCTCCCGGTAGGTCGTAGTGCGTTATCACACCCTTGAAAAATTGAAGCGCCTGGGTGTACCCGTTTACGTCCGGATGTTCGCGCCCCCGTTTTTCAAGGGATCGGATACATCGCTGCCAGTCATCCCGGGCCGGTTCTTCCGCGCCTTCGGGCAGCAAGTCGAAGGTCTCCACAATGGCCGTATCCCTTACACTCCTCCAGTCCAGGGGATTGGTCAGGGGTTGATCGAGTTCCGGGTTCACGGTCCGCCCAGGCCATGTCCTCTTTAAAGTGACGGAATCAGCCTCCAGCAAAGCGCGAGAATCGTCGGGGGACGGATCGAACGGGCCCGGTTTCTTCTCCATTTCCGTTTGCAAAAACTCACCCTCAGCCATGCCCTGAATATAGCTCAGGGCCTCCTGAACCTTTATATTACCCGGATCAACACTTGTCAGGTAATCTTCCAGGTGCCTCACGCTCTCTATATAACTGCCCCTTCCCACCTCCAGGGCGTCCAGTATGATGTCCGTTCTTTCCTTCTTATCATAATGATAATCCTCCAGAGAGCCCAGGGAGGGTTTGGGCACGTAGTTTGTTCGAAGGCCTTTCCGGTCATCCACATCTCCTTTGAGCTGCTCCGGAGAGACGACGGGCGGCCTGGAGGAGTGCACGGATTTGAGCTGAACAGGAGCGGATGATTTTGTGCCTTTTGAAAAGGGTGCATCCTTCAGGGACTGACCGGCCGGCTCGATACCCTTTAGCTTGAGATCACTGGCGGATCCATCCTTGATGCCCGGGCCGTCATCCGCGCCTGTTTTCAGCCCCATCCGGCCGGTTCCGGATTTTAACATGTTCAGGGCTTCCTGCTTGTCCTGTTCAAACTGCTTTCGGCGCGCCTCTTCGCGTTTCTTCCTTTCTTCCGCTTCCCGTAATTGTTGCTGCCTTAGCCTCTCCCATTCCAATTCCTGTTCCCTTTCCAGTCGTTGCTGTCTCTGCCGCTCGAATTCCTGCTCCCTTTCCAGCTGTTGCTGTCTCATGACAGGAGACACTCGTCTCTCTTCACGAGGAGTCTCTGTACCCATTTTTTCTCTCATGTATTCCTCGCAATCGAACCCGGGAGGGTGGTTCGTGCCGTCGGCACAGGTAACGCCATAGACCTCCCCGGAGGAAAGCCGTGCAGGAAGCAGTGAAAGGATCATCAGTGAAAGGACTAGGATAGGTAGATATATCACCAGTTTTTTTATCATGTATCCTCCTTTTGCCCAATCAATGCCGTTTGCCTTAAGGTCTTCAAGGCGGGCCAGGGTCGTCTGCTACGTTAGGTAAAAGCTGCGTTACGTGCTATGATGAAAAAGACGGCCTTTTAAAGGACAGGATTTTATTGCCATAGTCATAAATTATACTAGGCTACAGAGTACCCATATTAATATGAAATTTTATGCAAAATATCAACAAAGGATTCTTTGGTATATAGGTTCTCAAATATCCTCAATTGTGATAATATAAATAAAAGAAAGGTAGCGAGAACAGAAAGAGTTTTTTGCGGAGGAGATATGATCGGGGCCATTGCCGGAGACATTATAGGTTCGGTTTACGAGCATTACCCTATCAAGACCAAAGAGTTTCCTATGTTCGCTCCAGGTTGCGGATTCACGGATGACAGCGTCCTTACCGTTGCTGTCGCGGACGCGATTCTTTCCGGACGCCCATATTTGGCGTCAATAAGGGAGATTGGCAGGGGATATCCCGATGCCGGATATGGAATTTCGTTTATGGAGTGGCTCTATAGCCATGATCCTCAGCCGTATAATAGCTGGGGAAATGGTTCCGCCATGCGTGTCAGCCCCGTAGGATTCGCGTTTAACACGGAAAAGGAGGTCCTTGATCAGGCGGAAAAGACAGCCGAGATATCTCATAATCATCCTGAAGGAATAAAAGGGGCACAGGCGACTGCACTGACTGTATTTCTTGCCAGGACAGGGCATGACAAGGAGGAGATTCGAAAGCGGATAAGAGAAAAGTTTGGATACGATCTGGATCGCGGTGTCGATGATATCCGATCCACCTATGCATTCGATATCTCCTGCCAGGGGACAGTCCCTGAAGCGATCATCGCCTTCCTGGATTCAAGCTCATATGAGGATGCGATAAGAAACGCCGTTTCTCTGGGAGGTGACAGCGATACCCTGGCGTGTATTACCGGTGGTATTGCAGAGGCCTTTTATGGCCCGGTTCCTCACCACATACAGGAGAAGGTGAAGGATATCTTGACGTCGTATTTGTGGGAAATAACCGAAAAATTTAGCCAGAAGTACTTAAAACATGATTGAACAAGCGTTCTGCTATTATTAACCCGAGTCCTCCTGAACCTTCAGGTAGATTCATTTAAATGGAGGGTGTTATGAAAAAAAACGTAGGATCTGTTGATAGAATAATTCGAATAATTCTTGGAATAGTCTTCCTCATAATCTTTTTTATTGTCTCATCCAGCGTCCTAAAGATCATTTTTGCTGTGCTGGGAATAGTGGGAGTAGTCACGGGAGCGACCGGTTCATGCCCGTCTTATAACCTCCTAAAGATAAAGACCATTAAACCGAAGGAACAGTAAGCATCTATCCTTGTGGCCGCGGACCTTGTGAACTGCGTGACATGCCACA
Source organism: uncultured Desulfobacteraceae bacterium (assembly GCA_964449025.1). Classification (GTDB taxonomy): domain Bacteria; phylum Desulfobacterota; class DSM-4660; order Desulfatiglandales; family HGW-15; genus CAYUYB01. The sequence goes on along the minus strand of CAYUYB010000292.1, from coordinate 826 downwards.
TCCAGCTCGTTGTGTACCTTGGCGACCATGAGACCTGTATTGGCATCAAGGTGCTTTTTTATGAAACTTTTTCCGGGTTAAAGACGACGGTCCTCCCGGCGGTGGGGGTAGGAGGGACTTTTCGGACATCCCCGATACCTGGACAGCGGTGAAGAAATAACACTTTTATCATTCCATAAGTCAGGGCAATACCAATCAAGCCAAAGAACCGCGGGGAAATCCTTTTGATATTGACAAGTATGTGATTATGCGGCTATTTGTTAACAATAGCCGGGGCTTAATATCTGTTTATCAAGCAGGGACCTTAGAATACCTTTCGTCGGGATCAGGGATATGGAGAAGATTTTTTATAGCTGCGATACTCGTGGTACTAGTCATATTTTTCATGGTTCCTGTGGCCGGAACGACTGAGAATTATGCTAAAGTCACCCGTAAAGGCCGTACGTTCTGCCACCAGGAAGGGACAGGAGGCAAAGGGCATAGGAGATTCACAGGAGGTATTCCTAAACGGGAACGTGTTCCGGGAGTGTCCCGTATGTTGGTTCTGGCGCTAAGCGGCCTGGTAACAATGTCACTCCAACACCGGCCAATTCATAGGGAATGGCAAAAGCGGGAAAATGGAATAGAATAAATAAACGTTCTCCTCATTCATCAGGATGGGGAGAGGCCTGTATCATTGTCAGCATTTCGGTATCTTCATTCGCCCTCTTACTCAAATAACCAAGCATGTCACAGATTGAATTGTCATTTTGAATCAGCGCCGACTCAAATTGTGTAAAGTGACTATGATACAGGGCTATCGACATGAGATAGGCGTTATTCAATC
>CAYUYB010000291.1:0-3806 GCA_964449025.1 uncultured Desulfobacteraceae bacterium | reverse complement strand
CCTGCCTACCTTTGAAGTATAAAAAAACTCCCGCTTCTATGTCAAACAGAATATTGGGCCCTGATCCACCATCTAGATGTCATCTGCCATTCGACCAGCTCATGGCCCTGAGGATACTCGAAAGGCCATTCGGCAGGCCGTTCGAGGCCTCGATTGCATAGAGCAAAGCGGAAATTACCTAATAGCTGATAGGTCATAGAGGGATTAATGATTAGGGATTAAGCTCATTATTAACTACTGATTGCTCATAACTCATTGCTCTTTGCTGATAACTAAGAGCCAATGGCTAACAGCTAAAGGCCAACAAAGGATGCCAGTATCGTAAAAAGCCATCTTGGACGTTTAGACCTTGACATCAAAAAAAGATCCATGGGATATTGGTATATATCCATCCAAACTTCAACGCGCATAGTGCAGTTTCAAATGTAGACAGGAGGCCCCGTGAACGAGAAAGCCATTAATATCAGACTCATGAAAGAGGACGATTTTGATGCCGTGTTAAGGATTGACGAGAAAGTGCTAAAAGCTCCTCGGCCGGAGTACTATGAACTGAGGTTTAAAAAGCTTTTTAAGTCCAAAGATTATTTACCCGTATCGCTGGTGGCGGAGGAAGCAGATGGAAGAGTGGTGGGGTTTGTAATGGGCGAGCTCTATATGGGAGAATACGGCATTTTGCATGAAGAAGCGACCCTGGATACCATAGGCGTTGATCCCGATTACCGGCGAACAGGTATCGGTAAGCAATTGATCAACGAATTTGTGGATCATTTGGGGAAGGTCGGCGCTCAAAAGATACACACCTTGGTGGACTGGAATAATTCCAAACTGATACAATTCTTTAGTGCGAACCAATTTAGCCCCTCCAAAATCATCAACCTGGAACGAGAACTTTGATCTACCGTGCCCTTGCCCTGGCCTGATCCAGGGATGCGCAAATCCTCTGAAAAGTTATTCTCGAGAAGAATAAGGAACCTAATGACTGAAAAAGAAAAAATAATCGAAGATTTTTTCAACAGTATCAGCTTCAGAGAAAGGATCATTATTGGTATATATGATGAAGGAAGGTTATACTTTAATATTGATTTCTCGGAAGAACTGGCCAATGGGCTTATGACATCGGCTTTTATGGATGATAAGATCCATCAAGGCCTTAAAGAGCTGATCTCCAATCTGGAATCGATCCTGGATGGCGTGGAAAGATATAAACCCAGTGAAGGAGAAGAGATTCATTAACATATCCCGGCAAATCTTTTCAAAACTCTCGCCCCTATTTTCAAGTAATTTCTGATTCCTTCCGCGGGTTACTAAGCTGATAACCCGGATTGTTGCCACCAAAAGATCATGGAAGGGGCAAAAACAGGATTTCGTAGCCCTTATCGTGTAAAAAGCCGGTTATTTCCTGCGGGATATTTATATGGGTGGCGAAGATATTGCGGGCCTCATGGTCCCGGAATATTATCCCGGGGATCTCCAATTTGATATTCCTTAATTCCGACCTTTCCGCGGCCCAGAAGATATGGGGCCCCGAATCATATTCCATGTCCAGAAAATCAAGGGCCCTAGTGACAATAGCAAAGGATCCTTTTTGTTCGGGGATAGACAGGACCCGAAAGCCATGCTCATCAAGCAATGACATGATCTCGGGGCCCAGCCCGCTCATATCAATAATGTGATCTCTACCGTGGGCATCAAACAGAAAATCGGCCTTTATGACAAGATTGAAATCGTCCTTTTCATCCGGATATATCGCTATTTCCTGATCACGCGAAAATTCCGCTCCCTTAAGCCCTAGCAGCTCTTCCACAAGGGCATACATGTCACCGGCCATACGCCCAAAGACTTCAGTGGCCTTCTCGTATTCTTCCTCGCTCTCCGGGAAGGTCGGATAATCAACAGTCTTAATGCCAAACCCTTTTAAAAAGGCCCGTACAGAAGCAGGAGTGCCCGAACTTTCGTCATCAAGGAGATTAATTATTATAATATCCTGACCTCCGGTTGACTCCCCGGAGACCCGATCTATGATCCAGTCAGCGGTGATTCTCAAGGGGATATCACCGCCCAATACAAGCGGTTCCTTAATACCCTGGATCTTCCTATAATCACACAGGATCATTATCCTGCCCATGGCCTCCTTCAGGTCAACACCGCTTTCCAGGTGAACAATCCCGTAATTACCCCAGCTTGATGTTATAATATCCGACATATCTTCAGGCAGATCATTGAACAGATCAACAATTACCCTCTTGCCGTTCCTGAGATTAATAATGGGATACAAGTCCGCGTTCAGGCTTATCTGGCCCCCATTCTTCAAGGGGATAAAATGTTCGCCTGTTTGCAACCATTCCTCGCCAATAAGAGTAAATATCTCTCCCAATTGAAAGGCGATAAATCTCAAGTCTTCTTCTGTCCCTTCTCTGGATTTCGCACGTGTCGCGGAAGGCTTGATCGGCATCCTGACCGCCTGCGGGGAGTATATGGGGAGCCTGACCTTTTGACCCGGTAAGATACGGTTTAGATCTTTGATGGAAGGGTTCAGTCTCTTCAATTGATCCAGGTATTCGTTATAAAGCTCTTTTTGGGGAACCCCGTATAGACTTTTGACTACCCTGATAAGGCTGTCCCCTTTTTTCACTGTATAGAGTTCCAGCCCCTCAATACCTTCGAGTGAAGCAAGTGGAAGCTCCTCCACATCTTCGGAAAGATAGTCCCCTTCCGCCGGAGATATTTCCAGGGGTATAATTATGGTTTCATCCGGATATATAAGGTCAAGGTCAGTGAGAGAAGTGTTCAATCTTTTGAGGACATCTAGTATTTCCATTAGGTTCCTTTTCTCCAACAGCCCTTTGTTCCTCAAAATATTCCATATATGATCCCCTTTTTTAACATTATATGACTCGGTGTAGACCTTTTTCCCGTTCACCTCATGTATGTCTCCGTCTACCTGGGCTGTCTGGACTAGAGAGATGGAATATGTCTCCTCCTCTTCCTGTTGCGACTCTTGGGCAACGCAGGGGCGACATAATACAATGGTGCCTGCGGCAAGGATGGAAATTATCATCAAGCCAATATAGACCCTTTTTATTCTGCGGAGTTCCAATGTTCTCTCCTGTTATAAATACAGACCTTTGCAAAACCCACTTTTCGGTCATCCCGGACTTGATCCGGAATCCAGAAAGTCCCTGAAACCACTAGATTCCGGCCTCCGCCGGAATGACATTATTACAATTTCCATAACATTTTGCAAAGGTCTCAATTAGAATTTATCCGAAAAATGCGGTCAGGTGCCCCGGAATGAGACTGATTTATCTTCTAATAACAGGATATTCCATAAATAATAGTCATGATCAATAACGCCTTATTCTAGATAGTCGGGCTGAAGGAAGTCAATTATTTTCTAGTTTTGGGTAAAAATTATACTATATATTGAGAATCTCGATATATTATACACATTATATGGTATTTTTTTCTTTACAACAACATTTTAAAATGATAGGTTTATCAAGGGATTTTTTTTATGGTCAATAAGATTAATTTTCGGAGGGAGTATGAGAATAAAGAAGCTCAGCATTATGGGGTTTAAATCCTTTATGGACAAGATCGATATCCTCTTTCCATTCGGGATCAGCGCTGTAGTGGGCCCCAACGGCTGTGGTAAGAGTAATATTGTTGATGCCATACGCTGGGCAATGGGTGAGCAAAGCCCTAAACAGTTAAGGGGCCGCCAGATGGAGGACATAATATTTAACGGGGCAGGCGAATTAAAACCCCTCGGAATGGCGGAGGTTTCCATTGTCCTTGAAAATGGC
>CAYUYB010000290.1:0-3808 GCA_964449025.1 uncultured Desulfobacteraceae bacterium | reverse complement strand
ACAACAACCGCATAGCGTAAGACTTGCCCAGGCTTATAGCAAAATCCGGTGTTAATATGAATTATCCGCAGATTTGATGGTGGATTCTGGAAGTTGTGGCCCGTCGGTATTCTGGGGACCCCCACATTATGCGGAATCACATCATCTCCTTGTCGCTTTCATCGATAGCCTTGTCTATCTCAGCTTTCAGCTGGGGCGGGAGCCCAGGGATATCCACGCTTAGAAAACCTCGAACGATGGTCGAGACAGCTTCGTCCTCGCCAAGGCCTCTGGACATAAGATAGGAGATCTCCTCCTGCGCGATTTTTCCTACAGCAGCCTCATGGGACATTTCCACGCCGTCTATATGACCCTCCAATTCGGGTATAGCATGTATCAGGCCCCCATTTAGGAGTAGCCCACGGCATTCCAAATGGGCCTTTATATCAGGAACCTCACCGATGAGATGCCCCCTGGCTATAATCCTGGCCCCGTTGCTGATAGTTCGAGCCATGATCTCGGCCCTGTTGCCGGGCTTTTTCAGGAATATCCTTCCCCCCAGGTCGTATTCGGATCCGGGGCTGCCCACGATTACGCTGTAAAACCTCGCTATGGCGTCTTTGCCCACCAGATGGGCGGTGGGATACATCTGTAAAGACTTAACAGGTTTCATGCAGATGTAGTTATTCAAAAAAAGGCCGCCTTCCTCCACCCTTGCCACTGAGCGCGGTCGCACGAACATATTCTTGGCCCAGTTATGGATCATGGTAAAGGTCAACCTAGCATTTTTTTTGATGAAGTATTCGGTTACGCCCACGTGCAGTCCGGTTTTCAATTGGGGAGAGGTGGAGCAGCCGGTTATAATGTGGAGCTCGGAACCCTCTTCTGCAACAATGATATTGTGCACATTCTGCTGCAGCCCGTCCTTATCAATATAAAGGCAGGCCTGTACAGGATAAATGGATTTGGCACCGGGAAGGGCCCTGATCACGTATCCGTCCTGCAGGCCCAATTCCGCGGCGGCGGTATATTTATCTGTTTCAATGTCTATGAGTTTCCAGTAGTATTCCTCCAACCAATCGTATTCTTCCAAGGCCTTCTTTATAGGGATAACTTCAATTCCATCCTGTGGGGAGTGGCAGTGTATAACTGTAGTGTCCTTCTGAAAATACGTCCCGGCTCTCTGCTTTTTTGTTACGTCCATTCCGGCCATAATAAGCCGTTGCTGCTCCTGATCCGGAAGCTTGCGTAATTCGTCATCGTCAAGATAGGCGTGTTGCACTGATGTGTCATCAAAATCATCGAGGTTAATATCAGGACCAATGGGACTCTTTTTCTCTCTGGCCTTTTGGGCCTTCTTAATTAATTGATCTCTGTTATACATCGCACGCACTCCTTGTATCCGGATTCACTGATATGTTTTAGAATTGCATGGGGATTATTCACGAAGCTTAACTTGCCGTCATAAAGGACTTGCCCCTTGTCCCCTACGACATAATTGAGTATATAACCGGTGTGGGTAATTATCAGGCCCATCTTTTTCCTCTCCAGCCTGAATTCCATCATGGTCTTGTCATCCTCATGGGGACCATTCCTTTGAAGCAGGGCTGCTATGGCTTTTCCTACCAGGGATATATTATCCAGATCTACTCCGGATTCCGGCTCGTCAAACAGCATGAGTTCGGGGCCCTGTGCCATCAGCTGGAGCAATTCCGACCGTTTTATCTCTCCACCCGAAAAGCCCGCATTAAGATCCCTTTCCAGAAAATCCGCGAAATTTACCCTACGTGCAAGTTCTTCCGTGTCAATCTCTTTTTTTGCGCATAGATTTAACATGTGACGGGTCTTTAGGCCTTTTATAGTAGGCGGCCGTTGATAGGACATGCCAATACCAAGTTGGGCGCGTTCATTTATAGGCATGTGGGTGATATCTTCTCCTTTGAACATTATCTTTCCTGATAATACTTTATACTGAGGATAGCCCATGATGGTCATTAAAAGGGAAGTTTTTCCGGAACCGTTGGGGCCGAAAAGGATATGAACCTCACCAGGCTGTATCTCAAGGTCAATATGTTTTAAGATGATATTCCCTCCGAGTTCCACCTGCAGATCTTCGATTATCAACATCACTAACCTCCTTTTACGCTTTGCCAATTTTATCCTCTGTTTTCCGGAGGAAAACTAGGTCTTGTGGCGTATGTGTTAACCTTCCGAACGAAGTCTGAACCGCTGAATTTTGCCCGTAGAGCTTTTAGGAAGCTCGTTTACGAACTCTATCCAGCGCGGATATTTGAATTTAGCAAGCCTGTCGAGGACCCATTTCTTCAATTCCTCAACTAGGGCGCCTCCCGGTTCAAATCCAGCCCGGGGGATGATATATGCCTTCGGTTTTGTCAGTCCATTGGAATCTTCCTGGCCTATGACAGCGGCTTCCAATACAGCGGGATGCTCCATCAGGCAGTTTTCAACCTCAATAGGAGAAACCCATATGCCTCCCACCTTCAGCATATCGTCCGTCCTGCCGGCACACCAGTAAAAACCATCCTCATCAACATAATATTTATCTCCGGTGTTAATCCATTCGCCCACCATTGTCTTACGGGATTTATCCCTTTTACGCCAGTACATCTGGGCGGCGCTTTCCCCTTTTATCATTAGAGTCCCTGTTTCTCCCTGAGGCACTTCATTGCCTTCATCATCGAGTATTCTCACATCGTATCCGGGTACCGGTTTTCCGGTGGAACCCGGTTTGACCTCGCCAGGACGGTTGGAGAGAAATATATGACACATTTCCGTTGAACCGATACCGTCCAGGATATCAACGCCATAACGCCTTTTCCAGCGATGGTATATCTCAGTCGGCAACGTCTCACCCGCGGACACGCATATCCTTACTGAGGAAAAGGGGTGATCAGAGTTGGGATCAGGTTTAATGCCTTTTTCTTGGTCCAGACGGTTTTGATATTCCAGGATCTGACCGTATAGGGTGGGAACCCCGAAAAAGATTGTGGGTCGATACTTCTCAAGATAGTGAAAGATATTCTCCGCTTTGGGAGGCTGGGGGTTCAGGATCACTGAACATCCAGCGTACATTGGGAAATATACGCTATTCCCAAGTCCGTAGGCAAAAAACATACGCGCCGCTGAGTAAATTATGTCTTTCTCGTTAATGTCTAATATTTTTTTGGCGTAAGCCTGGGAGGTTACCACCATGTCATATTGAGAATGGATTGCCCCTTTCGGAGATCCCGTAGATCCTGAGCTATACAGCCAGAAGCCCACGTCATCCTTGGTGGTGAATGCGGTCTTTATGTCCGAAGAGGCACGTTTGTATTTCTGCTTGAATGGTATCCTGGCGCCTTCTGTCTCGGACAGGACCACGATATCACGGAGGTAGGGGAGGTCTCCACTGATATTATTAATTAAGGGTAATAACTCCTCTGACACAGCTAGCACCCTGGACCTGCTATCGTTTAGGTAGAATTCATAGTCACTGGAAGTCAGCATCGTGTTGACCGGGATAGGTATGGCACCGATTCGAATAGAACCCCAGAACAGGGCATAAAATTGAGGTATATCGAGGACTAATAACATAATCTTGTCTTCGATCCTGACGCCCAGATCTCGCATTCCGTTGGCGGTCTTGTTGATCATCTTTTGGACATCATTGTAGGTATAATTCCTGTAGTCGGAATATATGGCTACCTTATGGCCTCTTCCCTGGCGTATATTTCGATCTATAAAAAAGTCTGTTGCGTTAAAGAATTCCGGTATTTCCTGTTGAGGCATCGTTTTTCCTTTCTAATTATAACAGCCGGTGATATTTCTT
>CAYUYB010000289.1:0-3819 GCA_964449025.1 uncultured Desulfobacteraceae bacterium | reverse complement strand
CGCGGCCTTCTCCCCCGGGATACCCAGTTCTATACCTTTGTGTGCGCCCATGGCCAGATATACAGCCCTGAAACCGTTATTCAAAAGGCCATCGACGGATATATCCCTACCCAAAGCCGTGTTCGTTTTTATTTCCACGCCAAGCCCTGTGACAACCTCAATCTCCCTATTGAGGATGTCCCTCGGGAGTCGGTATTCAGGTATGCCAACCCTCAACATGCCTCCGGGAGCAGGCAGGGACTCAAATATGGTAGATAAAACACCTTTACGTGCAAGGTGATATGCTGCTGAGAGACCCGCGGGGCCGGATCCGATAATAGCCACTCTTTCCTCTCTGGGAGGCAGGCATTTAATATCGATATCTCTGGGATCAACTTGATCGGCAGCCAGTCTTTTGAGATTGCGTATGGCAACCGGGGCATCAACCTCCGAGCGACGGCAGGCATCTTCGCAGCCATGGGGGCATATCCTGCCAAGAACTCCGGGAAGGGGAAGGTCTTCCATGATTATCTTCAGGGCCTCTTTATACTTACCCTGGCCTACCATCTGGACATATCCCTGGACATTCATGCCGGCTGGGCAGGCCAGACGGCATGGCGCCCTGTCCGCCTTTTGTATAGTAAAGGCGCCGGGTATGGCCTGGGGATAAAGTCTGTAAACGGCTTTTCTGGTGGAAAGGCCCAAGTCATATTCATTACTCAGTACCACGGGACAGACCTCTGTGCATTCTCCGCACCCGGTGCATTTGGCTATATCAATATAACGGGCCTTTTGAAGGACAGTGGCTGTAAAGTTGCCCCGTTCCCCATTAAGTTCAAGCAACTCCGTGCTGGTAAGGAGTTCTATATTAAGGTGCCGGCCGACCTCGACCAGTTTGGGCGAGATGATTCACATTGCGCAGTCATTGGTCGGGAATGTCTTATCAAGTTGCGACATCAGCCCGCCTATCGCGGATTGTTTTTCAACCAGATAGACATAATACCCGGAATCGGCCAGATCCAGAGCTGCCTGCATTCCAGTTACACCCCCACCAACGATCATGACGGAACCTGACAACTTTTTAGATTCTTTTGCTGACATTATTTCCAACACCTCTTTATAGTTTCGCTGCATCAAGGATCCTGGGCAGTTTATCATCCCAACCTAAGGTCGAAATCACCACGCCCTGTGTCCCCGCTTCCTTAAGATGATTAATGAGCTCAGCTGTTATCTGTACGCATTTTTTCAGTTTATCCGGTGCCTTTTGAATATCTCTGATTATTTCAGACGGTATTGAGATGCTTTTTATGTTTCTGTCGATGTATCTTGCCATGCCGGCTGATTTTAAAAGGAGAACAGTAGGGATCAAGGCTACCTGACTGGTGTTGATTCGTTTCACCAACTGGTTAAAACGGCGGATATCGAAGACGGGACTGGTTATAAGAAACTGGACACCTAGTTCGATCTTCCTGGACAGATCTTCCAGTTCCATTTCAAGGATAGCCCCCGGGGCGTTTAGGTCTATGATAGAGCCGGTAAAAAACTGAGGCTTGCCCTTCAATTCAATACCGGAGAGGTCTTTTCCCTCTTGTAGTTTGCTGATGGCCTCCAGAAGTTCGGACAAGTCCAGGTCGTTGACGAACCTTGCCTTGGGATGATCCCCGTTGCGGATATCATCGCCTGGTACTACCATTATATTGTTTATTCCAAGGGCCCCGGCCGACAGCAAGTCGGCCTGCAGGGCTAGCCGGTTCCTGTCTCTGGAACAGACTTGAAGGACAGTCTCCATACCTTCTTTTTGAAGAAAGGCGCATCCTCCCAATGAGCTGGCCTTCATAACGGCGTTCGCCATTTCAGGCACAATCAGGGCGTCCACTCTTCCCTTGACTAGATTGGAGTTTTTGAGAAAGTCTGAAAAATCCGCACCTTTAGGCGGTTCAAATTCTCCCAGAACAACAAATTTACCTGATTTTATCTTATCTTTTAAAGACATAGTCGACGGCCTCCAGATTATTGAGATAGCCCGTTAAGCGCATTGGATAAGGCCATCTCAAGGTCTTCTATTCCAAAGGATTTGATATGATAATAGAATATCTGCTGCTTGCGGATTTTGCTTTCCAATTCCGGTGTGTTGCTTTCAGCAGATATAATTATGGGCAGATTCCTTTCAATCCCTTTTATTACGGATATGAATTCGCATCCTTCTTCCAGGAGAGAAGAGTCCAGTACCAGGGCATCCACTCTTTCTTGCTGGAGGACTAGCAGTGTCTCTTTGAGGGTCTTGGTAACAATAAGTTTACAGCCTCTTTCTCTAAGGACGGAACGGAGTTCACCAGAGGCAGCGCCTTCCGGATCCGCAAAAAGGATAATCTTTTCATTTTCCATGGGCCTTGACTGAACTCTTATGATTACGATTGCTATAATCCTATATCATGGGTATATAGCTGCAATTTCCATGCCTCAGCAATAGATCAAAATTGATCGCATTTTCAGTAAGTTAGATTCAATTGGGGGGTTGAATCTTTATGGAGGAAGGGGTAAATTTGTAACAGAATTGGGGCAAATAATCCATAACTTACCGAAAAGAATAATATAATACAAAAAGAGTAATAATGCCTCATTTATCAACTAATTACTCAAGTGTCTCGCCCGTTAAAAGACGTATTTCTTACTCAGTAGAGCTCGTATTTCTTTATCTTCATTCCCAGGGTCTTCCTGTTGATGCCTAGGATATCTGCCGCCTCCATCTTTTTGCCTTTGGTCTTGCGCAGGATAAACCGAATGTATCTCTTTTCAAGTTCCTGGAGGGAAAGGGCATCTTCGGAAAACATTTGGAACTCCGCCTGGCGTTGAGAGATAAACGAGGGTAAGTCCCTCGTCTTTATTAAATCAGTATCTTCAAGGATAAGAATTCTTTCAATAGTATGTTCAAGTTCTCTGACATTACCGGGCCAGTTGTATTCCATGAGTATCTCCATGGCTTCTGGAGAGATACCAGGGACGGATCTCCTGACCTTGTGGCTGTGCTTATGCAAAAAATGGTTTATAAGAAGCGGGATATCCTTCCTTCTCTTTCTGAGGGGAGGCAGACGAATAGGGACAACGCTAAGTCTGTAATAAAGATCCTCCCTGAATAATCCCTGTTTGATTGATTGCTCCAGATCCTTGTTGGAAGCCGAGATAATCCTTATATCCAGCTTGATCTTTTTTTGGTCCCCCACTTTCATGAATTCTCTTTCCTGTATTACACGAAGCAACTTGGCTTGGATCTTGGGACTTAGGTTTGAGACTTCGTCAAAGAAGAAGGTGCCGTCATTCGCCAGCTCAAAAAGCCCGTGCTTGGTCTGAAAAGCGCCCGTGAATGAGCCTTTCACATGCCCGAATAGCTCGCTCTCCAGGAGGCTTTCCACTAGGGAGGAACAATCCACAGCCACGAATTCTCTATCTTTCCTGCTACTGTAGGCATGGATTGCTCTAGCCACAAGCTCTTTGCCTGTTCCGCTTTCCCCTGTGATCAGTACCGTGCTGTCGGTGGGAGCCACCTTAAGGATTTTATCGAATATCGACTTCATGGAACGGCTTGTACCGATTATCATATTCTTCAGGGAATCTATTTGCAGACCATCCTCTTCATATATTGGTTTGTCCGGTGCGCTAACCCTGTGTTCGATCCTTTTAAGGGATGTCTCGAGGTCGTCCAAGCGAAAGGGTTTGACCAAATAGTCGAGGGCGCCCAATTTAATACAGCTAACAGCCGTGTCAATGCTCGGATAACCCGTTATCATAATCACGCTCACTTCAGGGTAGAGGGATCTTATCCTCTTTAGTGCCTCCACGCCG
>CAYUYB010000288.1:0-3824 GCA_964449025.1 uncultured Desulfobacteraceae bacterium | reverse complement strand
AACCCTGATGATTTTTGCTGCAGTGCTATTCCATGGGCGGAAAAATTATCAGGGTTTATAGGACCCGGGCAGGTATTGAACATTTCCTTATCGTGATCGAAGCTCGGTTTTCTTCCCGGAAATAATTCTTCAAATGTCTTCTCTTTGCGATCGATCAGGTAGATATGGCCGTTATCATCCGTTTTTGAAGCCTCGCCGTTCAAGCCGGAGGTGACCAACCATTGAGTATCACCAAGAGGTTGGAGATCCTCGGCATTCCTGGGGCCGTGAAGATATCTAATATTACCGGAGTCTGGACGATCATCCGCAATAGCGGTGCTCCCGCAAATTATTAGGATACAACTAATAAATATCACCAGTTTTTGCATAATGTCTAACTCTAGATTTTTCATCTGCATTACCTCCTTTTTTTAAAACATGTTTTTTTATAAGGTGCCTAGTTTTCCACTTTCCAGGAGTGTCTTTACTATCCTCCCCATACCCGGCTCTTCTGTTACAGCAAAACTGGAGTTGCATCCCTGAAAATGGGTTCCAGCATATACACTATCGCTGACCTGTAGCATATACGCCATCCATTGATTTTGGTTGTCTTGATAGGATCTAGATTTATGCTCTGGTCCCGGTGTAAGCTGAATTTCCCATCGAGGTCTTTACTTCTGCTGAAATGTTATCCCCATAAACGGTACCGATATTTGTCATCCCGAACTTACCCATGGGACTGTTCATTTGCATTTCAAATTCAAAACTGTTGCCGTCAACTTCACCGCCGCTGAATTCATCTGTACCCATCACGGCGGGGGAAGTACTTCCGCTAAAAGAATCACCATCCGTTTTCAGGGTTATTGAACAGAGATAGTTATTCAGCCTTTTCCTCTTGAGACACATTATTGAACTGTACCGGTGTAGATTCCGGGCTTATCTTCGAAAATCCGGCCTTGATCTCAAGGGGCTCGGCAATGTACATATATTTATCATGCTCTTTATTATAGACAGGCCATTGGATCATGCCTTCAATATTAGGATCTCCTGTCAGGGCAAACTGGGACCACATTCTCATCATGGCCTCAGACACCTTTCTATCCGCTTCAGTGAGACCCGGATCATTCGGGTCTTTTGCCCCTGACGCTTGAGCGAGGCCGTGCATGAAAGACCACCAGCCGCTTCTGTTGTCATAGTCCCCGAACACATAAAGGACTTCCATCGCGTGTGTGGATACAGCACCCTCAGACCTCCATTTGCTGGGAACCTGATCGAATATGGCGGCATATCCCTTTACACCGGCCTTATTCTGGAATTCATGCATGTTCACATAGGCGGGAATAAGCTGCGGTAACAATAATCCTCCCGGGCCGGTTATTTCACCCAGGTTGGCTATGGTAATCAATGGAACGGCGTTATATTCTCCAGCCTCAAAAAGCTCCAACGGTGATTTCGGTAGAAACCATCCGTCAATAGTTGCGTCATCCAGACCCATGCCCCCTCTGGCTCCCTGAAGCTCCTTCATCATGGCCTCTCTCGCCTCCATGACCTTTTCGAATGGAAGAGCCCTTGCGGCCTCCAGGGGATCGTCCGCGTTGTCAACACCCAGTTTGGCGAATATCTTGACGCCCAGTTCCTCCATTTCCTTGAGATCTTTGGCGTTTAAAAAACCTCCCACGGACGTTCCGCTCTCGCAAATAGCCCGGTGAAACAGGCCTTTGGCAAGAGGAGAGGCCATGAGGGTAGAGACCTTGGATCCTCCTCCCGATTCCCCGAAGATAGTAACATTATCGGGGTTACCTCCGAATACCGATATGTTTCTCTTAACCCACTCAAGGGCAGCTATCATATCCAGAAACATGTAGTTGCCTGATGAATTATGGGGCGATTCCGCTGTCAAAAGAGGATGAGCGAGCAGTCCGAAAGTATTAAGCCTCATGGTGACAGTAACAACCACCACATCATGTTGGGGTAGGCGATGAAGGTTACAAAGCTGGTCATTACCCGATCCAGAAGAGTATCCCCCTCCATGAAGCCATACCATTACAGGCAGCGATTCTCCCACTGTTTTAGCGGGTGTCATCACATTAAGATAAAGGCAGTCTTCGCTCTGGGGTGTCTGCGGCAGGCCGGGCATTGCGGTCTGTGGAGGTGTTTTTGAGAATTCCACGCATGGACGTATCTCATTCCATGGGGCGGCCGGTTGAGGCGTTTTCCATCGTAAATCACCAACAGGCGGCGAGGCATAAGGGATACCTCGGTAGGCCCTTATTGGATTATCGACATCGCCTATCAAGGTCCCTGAGATATAACCGGTATCTATCTTTAGCGGATCAGAGATAGGTTCCGGCGCAACAACCTTCTCAACCTCCTCTTCCTGTTTCGCGCAGCCTGATAGAATAATCCCTGTTGATAAAAAAAACATAATCAGTACCGCCGATAGTTTTTTTTCAGACATTCTATTGCCCTCCTTTAAACAGGTTTGATAATTCATATACGATTGAATATCATTCAGGTTCAACACATGTCCACGTACTTTTTAGTTTGAAATTATTCCTTCGCCTTGTAAGCAATCCAGAAAAAATCAGGCCAAGCATCACTAGGTAAACCTTTTTTTGACACCCGCAACCTTCGAAGTCATGTGACTCCAGCTTTAGACTTTGGCAATCTAATTCCTCCACAGCCACTAATAATGTATATAGGTATACAAAAGGCCTAATTGTGTCAATCATTTATTGTAGAATATTTCCTGGGAAGCTCTGTAATCGGGCTAAAAGTAGATTAAACAAGGATATCAGTAGGTTAGATGCTTTTCTGCAAATTCCTTATCAGTGGGATGAGTGATTACCATTTTCCTTATCCCTGCTCTGCGCGCCTCTTCTATAAGAACAAAGGTTTCCTGAGGGGAAATGTGACCCGTAGCCGACACCATGTCGTTTTTCTTTATAATCGATAATATCCGATCCATCTCAGGGATCAGATCTCCTGCCTCGTCCAGGAGGGATATGCCTTCACCTTTCAGCGGAAGGGCCGGGATGCATGTGCATATCTATTGAACCCCTTACCAGATGATCCAGATTTATAAATTCCATATTAATACTCCTTTCCAAAATTGGTCATTTCTGTTTTATTCCGGACGAGTTCCTGTTCAATACCGACCATAGTTTTTGATTGTTTCTAACACGGCTTAGGGGGTCATAATAAGCGGTAGAATTAGGAATTTCATAATGAACATGAGTGTCGATGAGGACTAAAAAAGGTACCCGGTCCGGCTCTCTTAGTTCGATAACGTCTCTGATTCTTTTCGCTCTTTCAGCATAAAGTTGTTCGACGGTTTTTCCGGACCGTTCCTCAATCTGCTCCTTGAAAAGCAAATTTTCTTCCTGGTATTTTTCTATTTCATTCTGGGGTATCATTGCCTGCTCTCCTATTAGAATAAAACGAGTAATCAATCGCCTGCAATCGCTGGTACCTGTATCGCCTAAAAAACTAAGGCTGGCTGGGATAGGATGCACAATACAACTTTCATGAAAATGCACAGCGAGCGCATTCCCCGCAGGCTTGTTGGAGCGTAGCGGAAATCCCGCTCATCGGGGCTGCGGGGTTAGCGAGTCTTGATGCCTAGACAGCTGAAAGGAGAGGATAGATGGCAATAAGTCAAGAGTTGTTGGATATTCTGGCGTGCCCCAAATGCAAGGGAGAGATCTACCTAAACGATGCGGGGGATGGGCTGATTTGTGACAAATGCAAGCTTCTTTATGAAATCAGCAAAGATGACATCCCTATCATGTTGATCGATGAGGCCAAACCCATAGACTAGGGGCTCGTTTTATAGGACTTATTAA
>CAYUYB010000287.1:0-3837 GCA_964449025.1 uncultured Desulfobacteraceae bacterium | reverse complement strand
CAGATTACACCTGACCCTGTTATTTTCCATTTTGTCATAAAGATAGGCCTCTTTCATAAGCTGTGCCCCCTAAATCATTTAAGATATATGGTTCCCTTATCTATTTCCTGACCCGCAACATAGCAAGATCAGGGCCAAGGGCTGCTTACTTCCTGTCATCTTATTTCGGTAACACCCCGCTTGTGCTCAACCCACCTCCCACAGGTTGCTCCTTTTTCCCCATTGGAATCTTCAAAAGCAGATTATCTGTTCTCACCCTGTATGCCATCGTCGCCGACAACCCCAGGAAAGCCCCGAATGCACCCCTAGCTTCACTCCTCCAGGCGACCGGTATGGGGCCATAGGCCTTACGCACATAGGATTTCAGTTCCCAGATGTGATAAGGGACAATATGTCTTGAAAGGTTTTCAGAAATAAGGCCCTTCAATCTGTCTGTTATGCAACGCCAAGAAAGACTGTTCATTACACAGATGAAGACCTTTCTCTTCGCGACCCTGCCCGCCTCCCTCAAGGCCTTTAGGGGATCGTCCAGGAATTCGAGCGTGTTGATTAATACGGCCAGATCAAATTCATTGTCATCAAAGGGCAGATCCTCCGCCATGCCCCTCTTCAGTGTGCATCGATTTCCAAGTCGTCTCCTGGCAATATCTATCATATAGGGAGAGGCATCCACACCGTTTATATCAACCCCTAACTTGTTGAAAAACAAGAGATGATTGCCTGATCCGCATCCAATATCCAGCACCCTTTCCTTCGGCTTGGGGTCAAGCAGCTCACGAATGGCCTTTTCCACAAATCGGTCCATTGCCTTGCCCCTGGCAGAGCGGTACCATAGTTCATAACGCCTGGCACATTCTATGTCGAATATGAGTCCCATCTTAGTTAGCTATTAGCTATTAGCCGTTAGCTATTAGGTATAAGAGGTGAGGAGCCCTTGAATACCCAAATCAATTAAATCCAAGATTATACAAAGTTGCCGGTCAAGTCAATTATTGGACCCGCCATGTCCGGTTAATGTTCTGAGCTCAAACGTTTACATAGGTAAACACACACTGGACCAATAGCAACCATGTTCAGGCGTTCTGTGACCTTCAGGGGTTTTCGGTCTCCATGGGGTTATTTGCCGACAATTCCGCCCAGACCTGGCTGTAATATTCTTCGATCCTTCTGTCCTTTGAATAGGATATGGCCTTTTGCATGCTTTTTTCGGCCTCACCAATCTTCCCTAATTTAAGATAGGCCAGGGCCATTGCGTAATGAAATTGAGCTTCATCCGACTTTCTCTTGATAGCCTCATTGTAATGCCCTATCGAATGCTCGTAACTCTCTTCGTAAAAGGCTATCTCTCCCATTGAGTAATGGTAATAGGGGTTCATATCGCGGTAGGAGCGCACCTTTTCTTCATATAGAGCCGCCTGCTCAATCTTCCCCTGCCTAGTATAGTGTCTACCCAGATTGCTCATGATGGACATGGCCGTCAATTCATCTTTATCCTGATTGACCGCCAGGGACTGCAAAAAGGCCTTTTCAGCGGCCTCCTCTTGATTATTCCGGCCATAGGCGACGGCCAGGTTCGACCATATAAAACTAACTTCGGGATCAAGCTTAAGGGCCTTAACAAAATAACGAAATGCGTCCAAGGTGCTCCCCTCACTCAAATATTGAGATCCTATGTTATTGTAAAACAAAGCAAATGCAGTCCTGTCGGCTATTGCTCTGGTTGAAGGGACACCGGAGTATCTTACCGAAAGGGGTAGCAGGGGGGCAAATAGATATTGTGTTTGATCCCTTGCCTCAACAACTATCTTCCCATCACCAAAGGAATTTTCTATATTGATAACCACTTGCCCGGGCTCATAGATATCAACCATGGCGCCAATATGCCTGGTAAATAAAAGCACTTCTCCGTCTTTAACCCAGTTGGGAGGGGTCGGGATCTGCTGGAAAACCGTATCTAGACCACAATATCTCGCCATGGAGACAAACATGTTGCTGAAGGAAAGGCAGTTGCCAGACCCCTCTTCAAATGTCTCTGTAGCCGTCTTTGCCCCGTATTTATCATAGGATGTGGTAACCTCGACATTTTCAGCTATTAAAGCCATAAGGGCCTGTAACCGCTGTCTCGGATTCCTTTTTTTCACAACAGATTCATCCAGCATGGCTTTTATTTCTTCACTTAATGCCAGGATATCCATATCCGGCACGCCATATACATCCGATGCCGGTTCGGCATCCTTACCCTGGGGCACTATAAAGGCCGGGAATTGTTCAACAGGTACGATTACGGGCCTTTTCTCCTGCATTGTCATGCAACCGGAAACAAGTAAGAGTAAGCCAAAAATAGGGAAAAGGGCCCTGATTACCCGTCCTGTTAAGCCTCCTTTCATAGGGATATTACTTGCCTTTAAGCCTGATGTCTCGACGTTTCTCCCAAACATAACAGTCCGATAAACTCCCCTCTAAAACCAATTATTTAAATAATATAAGTCCCGATCCATCAATTGTAAACAATACGGCTCTCATCGATCACAGGTATCCCCGGAAAAGCATTTGACAATACTTTTAACAGGACTTATATAGACTATGTCCATTACTTGGGTTCTTACATTTTCAATGTGGGAGCTGTACAGGAAAATTCAGAATGACACACCTAGACGAAGGACATTACGCTAAAAAGCACCAGACCGGTCGTGAGTTGAACCCCCGCATCGTGGAAGCCGTGAAACAAAAGGCAAAGGGTGGCATGATAACCTGTGCCGCAGCATTCGGAATAGTCAAAAGGCTCAATACCTCGCCTGAGGAAGTAGGCTTTACAGCGGATCGCCTTGAAATCAAATTAGCCAAATGTCAGTTAGGTCTCTTTGGTTACAGCAAGGACAACATCCCCGTTAAACCTCTAGATAAAGTGCCGGAGGATCTGGAAAAGGCCATAAAGGAATCACTTACGGGAGGCAGGCTCGCCTGCAGGTCGGCATGGGACATAGCGGAAAGGCTGGGTATACGCAAAATGGGTGTCACCGCAGCCTGCAATAAACTGAATATAAAGTTGTATTCCTGCCAGTTAGGAGCATTCTAGAGACTGGCGGCCTTATTCGCTTTCTTCTCCCTCATGAACCCCCTCCTTCCCAAACTTGTAGATAACCTCATCTTCTTTTACCAGGCCCAGCGCCTTTCTAGCCTCTGATTCTATATATTCCCTGTCATTGCGAAGTCTTTCTATTTCATCCAGCAGTTCCTTGTTCGCATCCTCCAATCGCCGGATCTTCTCAAGATAGGCCTGCCTTTCCTTCTCCATCCGGTAAAGATGGATAAAACCTCTATCGCCGAACGCTAGCCAGGAGACAACTAATCCCAGAAGGATCAGGGTCAAAAAGAAAATCTTAAAGAATTCTTTTCTGTCGAAACCCAAAACGGACATTCCCTTAAAAGAATCAGAGCAGATCTTCCGCCTTCCACCTCGCAGCAATGATGATAGAGCTTATACCGGCACTTTTGGCAATATCCATAATTACCACTACAGTGCCGTGACTTACGTCCTTATCCGCGTGCAGGACAAGGTCCAGTAGCCCCTCTTCTTTCACCTTTTGCTCCAGTAATCCCTTAAGTTCCTCCTGCTCTATGTTCTCACCATCAAGATAGATTTGGGCCGTCTTATCAATAACAAGGGTCACCCTGTTTTCATCTTCTTCTCCCGTAATCCTCTGAGTCACCTTCGGCAGATTTATCTGAAGCCCGGAGCTAATATCGAAGTGTGAGGTGACCATAAAAAAGATCAGCAGCAGAAACAGGATATCTATAAGGGGCGCGATACTTATCTCAGGCCCTTCCTCTTTCTTT
>CAYUYB010000286.1:0-3852 GCA_964449025.1 uncultured Desulfobacteraceae bacterium | reverse complement strand
CCGGAGTCTGTTTTGTCTTTATCCGCGATAATTCCGGAAATGCCCTGGAGTTGATTCAGCGCAAATAAAATAACGAAATTTTCCAGAGGTTCGCGCTAAGGGGTCCGGCCTTTAGGCCGTCAACGATCGATACCTCGCCCAGCTCATGGATATCCACCCCACGTTCTTTGCCGGGTGCGTTGTGGGAAGAATCGTTTTCACCGGTAATCACATAGTGTATTGCGCTTGAAGGAAGGTTAACACCTTTAAGGTCTAAGGTAACTTCCTCCTCCGTTGGGTTCACCATGCTCACGGTAAGGATATCGCCCTTTTCATTTAAGGCGGCCATAACGTCCAGGTGACCGATCTCTCCCTTGAAGTTAAGCGGTTTTGAGCCAAAGTGGTTGCGGTAGAGTTTCAACACCAGGCCTGTTGAAGCAAATTCTGTTTCGGTATCGGTGGTTTTGATCGCACCGATCACATTCACGGTCTGAGCGTAGTTTGCTGTATGAATGTATTTGCTCTGGCGATAGAACTCATGCAGTCCCATGGCAATGCCCAGGGCATCCTGTAAATCGTAGACACAACCGAGTTCGCCATACGCATAGTCACGGTGCCAATAATTCCACTCGTCGAGCGCAATGGGCACGAAGCGCCCATTCAGGCTCTCGATTGATGCCTGCAGTTTTTTATGGGCTTCGACGATTTCACGTATAGAATTCTTTGCCATAGGTACATGTTCGAGAACAGCTTTACGTCCTTCCTGGCTCCAAGGCACGCGGCCGACATAAAAATGTTCGGACACCATAGTCATCCAATCCGCACTGTCTTCCAGCATACCTCTTGACCAGGTGCGTTTGCGCTGTTTTGAATCCGGATCATAGTCTTCATTGATAGTGTAGATATTTCCGACTCCAACGAGTACAAGGTCCGGATCGGCTTCCCACATGGCCCTGGCGACGATGTTGTGTTTGATTGTGTAATGGCTGAGCTGCATGAAGCCAAGCTGCCAGTTGCCGAACATCTCGTTGCCTACACACCAGTATTTCACGTTAAACGGTTTTTTGTGCCCGTTCGCGATGCGATAACTTCCCCCGGTTGTATCCGCTCCTGAATTACAGTAGTCCACCCACTCAGCAGCGGAATGTGGGTCTCCGAATCCGGTGTTGGCAGCGATCATGGGCTCTGCATCGATCTCACGACAAAAGGCAATAAACTCATCGGTTCCAAAGTCGTTATGTTCAACCCCTGTCCAGGCTGGATTCTTACGGGGAGGTCGACGGTCGCGGTCGCCAATACCGTCGCGCCATTCGTACCCACTTACGAAATTGCCTCCCGGCCAGCGATAAAGGGGAGCATTCAGTTCTTTTAGTAGTGTTATGGTATCCTTGCGCATGCCATTGATATTATCTCCGGGCATGAGAGATACAGTGCCCACAAAAACTTCACCATCGAGCACTTCGATTTTGAGGCTGGCATCATTGGTGTTTTCGAGCGCCATGAAGTCAAATTGAGCTTTCTGATACTCGCGGGCCCCGAGGGAGATGACCTTGCTGGCGCTGCGGTCGCCACTGAACTCAAGGGAAACTTTAACTCGCGCTCCTCCCTTGCTGCCTGACTTTAGCCAGATGTAGCCCACGTACTTTTTTCCGGATACTACACCCAGGTCGTGCTGCCTTATCGCGACTCCTGCCTTTAGGTGCGGGGTATGATCTCCCACAAAGGAATCTTGCTCAACCATGGTCACCAAAGATGCGTCTCCGACAATCTCCCAGGGACAGGCACCGACGACAGGATAATCTGTATCTGTCAAACTAACATAGGGCGCGTAATTTTCAGTAATCGGGAAATAAAACTTCCGGTCCTCAAGCATCTCGGCCCATATACCACCGTAAATACAGCGTCCAAGATGCTCGATAAATTGACCGTAAATGAATGGATTGATGTCAGCACCCTGGTCTTTCAGATCCAATCTTACAGTCACGGTTTCGGCTCTAACTGTGGGAGTCATCAAAAGGCATAAGGTTAATACCTTTAATAATAATGCTCGCATAATAGTGTTCCTTGAGTTTCGGGTTTAAACTGGAGGGAATAAAATCCAACCTTTTATCTTCACGGCCGGGTATCCCAAAATCGAGACATCAGAATTCCAGACGTTTTATATATTAAGTTAATTGAGAGTAGCGGTCAAGTCGGAAAAGAGGGATAATCGAGTCAATTTACTCTTTCATTTGTTACAGTGTTAAAATTAAATCTGAAAATTCCGGATAATTTTCTGGTATTTTTATTGTATTTATTTTGATTTTTGTATTTAAGAACCTAAAGTATTGGCTTTCGAATTTTCACTTAACATGATACAGGATGAAATGAAATTAGTATCGTGCTCGTCCATAAAAATATATTTCTTCGTCTAACACCTTAGGTGAGGATTCCCAGTTTATGGATGGAGCTTAGAGCCGTCAGCAATCAGTTCTCGTCAGAGTCTCTGTCTTTGATTGTTTTATCTGCATAGTTGAGGGCTGATTGCTTGTCTGTCCTGCGCGGTAGCTTAGCTATGAAGGATGGAAATCTAAAAACGCCGTTTTTTGCATGAACACAATTAAGGAGTTCACGATGAATCATTTTTTTCGGTCAATAATCGTTTTAGCAATTCTGATTTTTATTATTGGATGTGAAAAAGAGACACCACCAGAAATGAAGATTCTTAAAGAGTTATTTGGCGAATTTGAGGGGGTAAAAGTGGACGTTTATACACTAAAAAATGCAAATCATGTTGAGGTAAAAATAACCAACTATGGGGGTATCGTTACATCGATCAGACTTCCTGACAAAAACGGCAAGTTTGATGATATCGTTCTTGGTTATGATGATCTGCAGGAATATGTGGATAACAATCCCTATTTCGGATGTATTGTGGGCAGGTATGGCAATCGTATAGGAAATGCGAAGTTTACTCTGAACGGAGAAGAGATCATCCTGGCAAAAAATGATGGAGAAAATAATTTACATGGCGGATTAAGGGGATTTGATAAGGTTCTGTGGAACGTGGAACCTGCTGCCGAGAAAGATAGTCAATCCTTAAAATTAACCTATCTGAGCAAGGATGGAGAAGAAGGTTTCCCTGGCAACCTAAAAGTCACTGTGACTTATACACTAACAAATGATAATTCATTTCGCATTGACTATATGGCGACCACGGATAAACCTACCGTGGTAAATCTTACCAATCATACCTACTGGAATTTTGCCGGTGAAGGTTCGGGAGATATCCTCGGACATCAATTAATGTTAAACGCGGATTCCTATACACCCGTGGACCAGGGTTTAATTACAACCGGTGAAATCATATCCGTGGAAAACACACCTATGGATTTCAGAAGTCCTGCGGCTATTGGCGATAGAATTGAATCAGACTATGAGCAAATAAAATTTGGTAAAGGTTACGACCACAACTGGGTATTGAATAAGAAAGAAACAGATAAACCAGACTTGGCAGCCACGGTTTATGAACCGGTCAGTGGCAGATGTATGGAGATATTTACGACAGAACCGGGAATTCAATTTTACAGTGGTAATTTTCTGGACGGCAGTATTATTGGAAAGAGTGGTAGGGCCTATGAATTTCGTAATGGATTCTGCTTGGAAACACAGCATTTCCCTGATTCGCCAAACAAACCTGAATTTCCTTCGGTTGTATTAGAACCTGGTGAGACATATAAGACAACCACCATTCATAGGTTTTCAGTGAAGCAATAACAACATTATCATAACCAACCGGAGAAGAAATCTATGACATGGGAACAACGCTGGCATCCTTTACGGGAAGAATGGGTGATCATCGCGGCACATCGTCAGGACAGACCCTGGATTGGC
>CAYUYB010000285.1:0-3862 GCA_964449025.1 uncultured Desulfobacteraceae bacterium | reverse complement strand
GTGACCGCAGGGCTGTCCCTTTTCTTTGTTCCGGATCTCCCGGGCTGGTGATTTCACGGGGTATAAAATAACAGCGCCCTGCCGATAGTGACTGCAAGACTGAACAGCCGTGATCTCACCTCATAATATATTGTGCTTTTGTTATGACCCTGCATAAAACCAAGCGAGCCGGGCGCATGAACCAAAAAATTACTGGTCTCATTTAATAATATGTGATATGAAACTGGACACAATTTAGACATCAGCTAAATATAAGTCTAATCTTAAGGGGATAAATAAAATGACGATAGAAGAATACAATAATTTTGGAAAAGAACTTGAAAATAGGCTGAAATTAAGGACATTTCCAATAGCTGTTAAGATGCTGGAGGATGAAAGTGAAATCCCCGAACACGCGTTTAGGCCAAAAAGGGACAAGGGTATCCATCTTGCCCAATGCCAGGCATTTGCCATGTCCCGTAGAGATGGAATGACAGTCGCCATGCTGAGAGAAGACAACTGGTGCTTTGCTCCATTAATAGCATACGGGCTGGAAGATAAACCTGATGATCCGGAAGTCCAGAGATTCGTGGGTTTTCCCTGTTTTGAAAGAGGTAAATACATTGGCATACTCACCGCCCCTCTTAAGAAAGCCACATTCGAGCCAGACCTTGTGCTTGTTTATTCTGATCCAGCCCAGATTCGGACAATGCTCATGCCACTTCATTTCTTTGGAGAGGAACCGGTGGTGAATTCCCATTTCTTTCCACCGTCCTGCGCTTATACTATTGTACCTGTTATCGATAAAAATCAGCTTTTTGTGGCTCCTCCTGACATTGGAGAGGATATGCGAACTATAGGTTCAAGAGATGAGATCATTATTTCGATCCCCAGGGATAAGCTTGAAGAGATTGTAAAAGGACTTCAAACTCCGCTATTCGAGGGCGCTGATTTTATGAGTTCACCTATGTTGAAGATGGCGGATTTCGATCAGCCGGAATTGTACAAGAAGCTATTCAGGAAGTGGGGTCTTGATACTGATGATTAATAGGTCCTTCTAATTTCTCAGTCGCCCTGTCCGCAGGGCATTTACGTGCGGGCTGCTAAAACATTTCTTCACTCATCCTGTCGATTTCTTCGGTAACAGCTTCGTATACACCGGGATATGAACTTACCGGCCCGCCCATTGTAGTGTTCGGAATAAAATATAATTTACCGTTTGTTTCACAGGCCCTTTTTACTTCACGTGCCACGAGTTCCCTGGTCCAGTCCTCACGGTCGACAACGCCGTTATCAATATCGCCCATGAAAGAGATTTTGCCTCCATATTTTTTAATCAATTCGGGGACATTATTCGTCGAGGAACATCCCTGCCAGATATCAATCCCCATTTCAATCATAAAAGGGACAAGATTTGCGGCATATGAGTCACTGTGGTGCACGATCAGTTCCACACCATGTGATTTATAGTAGCCGTATATTTTCTTATAGGCGGGAAGTATGAACTCTTCAAACATCCCAGGAGCCATGAAGGATGAAGTATAACTACCCCAATCATCGTGATGGAAGATCGCGTCAGGATGAAAATTTTTGCATAGTAATTTCGCATACCCGACTTCCCAATCAGCGATGTAGTCTATAAGTTCTTTTATGGCTTCAGGTTCTTCATAGAAATTAATCAAACAATCATCCATACCCATTAGGTAATGCAGTTGTTCAAATACGCCGGGTGCGATGAAGACAATCGCGAAGACCTCATTTCTATCAATCGCTTTCACCCCTGGTATAAACTTGTCCCATTCTTCCTGCGGGTAATCAAGCCGCGGTGCTCTTACCATATCTTTCCATTTTGTAATGTCCTTCAGCACTTTGTGTTCTCCATCATGCACAGGGAAAGGTCCAGGCACATTTTCGGGCCAGGCGATGGTCACGCCCCATCCGTTCACAGCTTGCCCCCCGGGAGCCGGAAATGGCGAAGCCATTTGGACCGGATCTCCTAGGATCATACCAAAAATGCTATCCTGACACATAAACGCTTCGTACTGATTCACAAACCTGTCCGGGTTCCCTCCCCTGATTGTCTCCAATAGATTCTGTCTCTTGGTCAGCATAAATAGTATCTCCCAGTATTTTTTATGTCGTAAATATGTATTATGCGGCCACAATCTGTTTTGCCTTTTCCGCCGCGGCACCTGCATCCGGAGCATATGCATCCGCACCTATTTCTGCGGCATATTCGGGCGTTATAGGCGCGCCGCCCACGATTACCTTGAATCCAGAAGACAACCCGCAGTTTTTGACAGCCTTAACTGTTTCTTTCATTGCCGCCATTGTTGTGGTAAGTAGGCCGGAGCACGCCACTAATTTCACATTAGCGTTTTCTTTTATCGCATCGACAAATCTAGCCGCAGGGACATCGACTCCAAGGTCGACTATGTCAAATCCGGCACTTCCAATCATTAATGAAACAAGATTCTTGCCGATATCATGCAGATCTCCTTTAACCGTGCCTATGATACATGCGCCCAGAGAAATTGTAGCATCACCTGCTAAATGAGGTTCTAATACCTCCACCCCTTTTTTCATTGCTTTCGCCGCGATAAGCATTTCAGGCACGAAGATTTCTCCCGCTGAAAATTTGTCTCCAACCACCTTCATCCCGTCAATCATACACTGAAGGATGTCGTTAGCGGAATCGCCTTGATCCAGCGCTTCCTGTACAAGCGTTGAGACCAGTTTTGTTTTGCCTGCTTCTACCAGTGACTTTACTTCCTCGATTTTTGACATATTTCAATATTCCTCTGTATTATTTAAAGATTAATGTAAATGCCTATTTTTTTGTGCCGAATAGTCCTTGTCTGTATGCGTTTATATATTCTATACAGTACTCATCATTCCCTAACAATGCTTCGGTAGCATATATCAATCCCATCATATCTCTGTTTAGAGGATCAAGGATCACGCTATCCATCCCCGCGTTCATCGCAAGTACCACAAAGGCCTGGTTTACCATCTTACGGGCAGGCAGGTTATAAGAGATATTACTTGCAGCGCCTGTCAAATGGATTGCGGGATACTGCGCTTTTATTTTTGCCATTACGTCAACAATGATATTAATGCCGTCTTCCGATACGCAAAGCATTTCCACCAGAGGATCTATATGCAACCGGGATGGATCGATATTGTATCCCTTCGCCCTTTCCATAATACCCGCGAATACTTCCAGACGTTTTTCGGAGCTTCTGGGGATTCCTGTGTCATCACACAATAGGGCAACACATTCCCATTTGGTATCGGCTATAACGGGAAAAATGATGTCTGTTTTATCTCCCTCCAGTGACACCGAGTTGACCAGGCCGGGCCTTTTACAGGATTTCAAAGCTTCCGCGCATACATTCGCACTGGGACTGTCGACAGCTATGGAGGTGTCTGTGACCTCCTGCACCAGCTCTATCAGCCACTTCATTGTTTCCACTTCAACAGCAGTCTCGACCGAAGCGCATACGTCAATAAAATCAACGCCTGCCTCTGACTGAGCTTTCGCGAGATTCTTGATAAAATCCGCGTCCCTTTCGGCGATTGCCTTTGCCACTGAAGGAATAGACCCGTTAATTTTCTCAGCAATAATAATCATTGTTATTATCACTCCATTTTTAAAATGGTAAGGGATTTCTTTTTCAGGAAAGGGAGGATAAGAATATTATCCTTATGTGTCAATACAAAATGACACGCGTCAGATTGTGGGTCAGGATTATTTCGGAAAAGAGACGAGATAATGAAGGAATCGGTAAGAATGGCAAAAGTGCGGACACTGTTGAGATTTAGGGCGCGATACCAAAGAATCGGACGTCGTTTAAAGGATATTTCATGTCATCTTTACCCT
>CAYUYB010000284.1:0-3885 GCA_964449025.1 uncultured Desulfobacteraceae bacterium | reverse complement strand
CCTGTGATTGTGTACCTTTTAATGACGCCCCCATTGTTCGGGATTTAGGAATTATGGCCTCTACAAATCCGGTAGCCATAGATCAGGCGTCCGTGGACATGATAAACCATGAGGCCGCCCTGGATGGTTCATGTCTCGCTATGGATAAAAAAACCGGAGACGATAAGTTCAGAGAGATCTATCCGAATATCGACTGGTCCATACAACTGGGATACGCAGAGGAAATCGGCCTGGGGACACGTAATTATGAACTGATCACCATATAAAGCCATATACACTAGTCTAATCCCGAAAGATAAAAAAACATGCCTACACACCTTTTTCCACATTGCCATTTACCTCAATCCCTCGCCGAGAAGATTGTCTCTTTTTTGGGACCTTTTTCCGTATATCGGCCATGGATGATGGAGACCTCTCTCCCTATTACAGATATCTCTATAAAGATATTAAATCCTCCCGCCGGCCTGAAGCCCAATAAACATCTTAAAACCATTCTTTCGGAATATAAAAACTGGATAGAGAGATACCAAGACAGAAGCTATCTTGAGATTATTAAGTCAGGAGGGAACCTCAATCTTGAGGATGAAAAGACATGGGACATCAGACACATGCTAGGCAGAAGGCTTCAATCCTCATCAGTTCAAGAAGAACAGGTTTCAAGATGGCATCTCATCCTCCATCTGGAAGGGTATATTGAAGAACAGCGTATAGCAGCCGACGATACACTGAAATCATTGAAACATAAAAACCCTCCTCTTGACGGTAGTATTGAAGAACCCTGGGATATGCAGGTTCTATTGGGAGATCTCTCCGATCTCGGAACAGAGGCATTGCTTAAGGATAACAATTTAAGACAAATCCTTGAGGCATGGTTCGGTCTCTTCGGGGGCTATATTAAGGAGGATGAATTATTTATAACATATGACAGACAGATAATGAGTTATATCAACCAGCGATGGGATGCCTTTGATTACGACGATGGATCGACAAATAGCCCGGTTATAGAATTTACCGTCCCTTACCTGTTCGGTCACGCCACATATGCAGCCCATCAACCGCGGAGCAACCCCGACATTGATAAAATATTGACGGAGATGAGAGGGCTTGTATTATCCATGGGAAAAGCCCCGGAAGACAATATAAAATCTCTTAAGACCTTATCCAAAACACTCGTTGGTCTTTCCCCCTCGGAATCATGGAACAACGCCCTAAAATGTACCGTAAGGTATCTTTGTCCCATGCAAGATGAGATGGTGCTCCAACGCGAAAATATATTAGGACGCCTTTTCAATCAAACTATCATATTTGCTGAGGAATAGATTTTCAATCGCACCGCGCTGCCTATCTCACGGAAGGTAATTAAGCTTGACGTTACGGATAGCATGGAAAATGTTTCCTTTTATCTTCCTGTTGGTGCTGTAAAGATTATTTAACAACCTTTTGATATCTTGTCTCTTTGAAGCTCCCGCCGTGGGACATCCTAGCGACACCTTTGGAAAGCCCATTGCCTCGGCATAATCTTTAATGATGCGTTCATCTATCATATAAAAAGGTCTTATCACAGTGACACTTCCCCTGAAAAACTCCTGTACCGGCAGCATGGAGCTTACAGACCCTCCGAAGAATATATTCAGGAAAAAGGTCTCTATAAAGTCGTCCTTATGGTGACCCAGTGCTATGCGGTTACACTTGAGTTCGGAGGCAAGTTTAAAGACGGCTTTTCTCCTCAGCATAGAACAGAGAAAGCATGGGTTTTCGAGATTCTCTGGGCTATGCGCCCTTGGCCCGCAGTCACTAATTATTATCTCATGTTTAAAACCACATTCTGTAAAAAATGTCCGCATCCGGTCCGCCGAGTCGGAACCGAACCCTGGATCCACATGGACTGCGGTAATCCCGTATTCGATGGGGACCCTTTTAATTCTTTCCCTTAACAACCACAGCAAGGACATGCTGTCCTTTCCTCCCGATACGGAAACGAGGACATGATCGCCATCCTCTATCATATTAAAATCATGAATTGCCTTGCCCATCAGGCGTCTCATCTCTCTAGCAGCGTATTTCCCCATCTGGATAGCGTTCTCCGAATATTATAGTCCCTATTCTTACCATGTTGGCGCCCTCTTCTACGGCTACCCTGTATGAATTTGACATACCCATGGAAAGATATCTCATCTCAACACCCGGCATACCCTTATCCCCAATCTCATCAAATAGCCTTTTTGTCTTTCTGTAATAGGGGCGCGCATCCTCTGGATCACCGCTGAACGGGCCCATAGTCATGAGTCCCATGACTCTGATATTTTTTAATGCTGCGATCTCTCTTATCAAGGAGACGGCATCTTTAGGCAAAACTCCGGCCTTTTGAGATTCTTCACCGCTGTTTATCTCGATCAGCACGGGAATAATTTTGCCAATATTAGCGCAGGCCTTATCGATTGCTTTAGCCAATTTAATGGAATCCACCGTTTCAATCATATCAAAAAGCCTTACAGCCTTTTTAGCCTTGTTGCCCTGAAGGTGGCCTATCATATGCCACTTTACCGACGGCCCTATCTCCTGATAAGCAGATTCGGCCTCCTGTACGTAATTTTCCCCTATGATCCTTATTCCGGCTTCGATAGCTTCTTTGATCTCTTGAGGGCTCCTCGTCTTGGCCGCCCCTACCAGTTGAACCCCTTCGGGCAATTCACTTAATATCTTTTGCACCTTTTCTTTAATCACCTTTCCCCCCTAATTAGAAACTTCAATCCCGATCCGCCATATAGATTGTCATCTGTCATTTGACAAGCCGCTCGACAGGTCATTCGGCACCCTCATGATCCCGAGTTACACCGAGGGACTCATGGTCCTGAGCACCTCTTCTTTGCTCGGTATCGAAGAGCTGCTGTCGTTCGTCTGCGGCCTGCATCTGACAGATATATTTTACCCGGGATTATATCAAAATCCTATGCCAATATAAAATGTTTGCGAATTTAATAGTGAATTTTGGTTCAATTTTCAATATATGCAAACAGCGAAACTCATTTATTAACCGCATAAAACAAAAAGCAAAGGCCTTTTCACGCCTCTGCTTTTTATAAAGTATCGTCTCACACCTGATATATCTTTTACAATCATAGAGATGAGACTTTTATAAAACCATATACAAGGCCATCACCCCAATCAAAATAATCATCATATTTACAACCGAAGCTTTCATTCTTTCCAGACATATCGCTTCACGTCTGCTGCTGACCCCATTTCTCGTCATGCGAATCACCCCTTTCAATCAAGCGCTTATACCCGAGCTTTATCAAGCCATATATTTATAATATAAGGGTGACTCTCCAGTTTTCAAGTATGACGGGTGCGCGGAATCGAGCAGGGGACCGCGATCTTCAGATTATGACTTAAGTTCATCTATATCTTCGTAAAATTTAAGTGATTCAGGATTTGCCAGAGTTTCAACGTTGGTTGCGGCTCTTCCATGAATAATATTTGTTACCGCACTTTCCACTTTCTTCATATTGAGAGTATAGGGGATATCCGGGACCTGGATAATCTTGGCCGGAACATGCCTTGGTGATGCATTCTCACGCAAAATCTTCTTTATCTTGCCTATTAATTCATTCGTGAGGGTCTGTCCGGCTGCCAGCTTTACGAAAAGAATTATACGCTGGTCTCCCTCCCAGTTTTGTCCTATAGCCAGGCTATCAGCTACCTCTTTAATGTTTTCAACATGATTATATATTTCCGCAGTGCCAATTCTCACCCCGGAAGGTTTAAGTACCGCATCAGATCGACCATAGAATGTAACTCCACCCGTATCACCGTGAAACATTACGTAATCACCATGACGCCATATTTTAGGATACACTTCAAAATAGGCTTTCATATATTTTT